>CAZKMC010000300.1:0-3534 GCA_964553485.1 uncultured Comamonadaceae bacterium | reverse complement strand
TGCGGCATAAGAAAGGCGAATACAATTGTCATCTCCAAAAGCAACACCTGTAACCGTTGCTACGTAAGCCACTTCTAGTAAATAATTTGCTACATCATCCGCATTGTTAAGAACGGTACCATTGTAACTAGCGCCAAAAAGCGCAGATACATCCGGAAAAACATAGAAAGCGCCTTCTGGTACATTTGTCTTCAAACTTGACATACGGTTTAATCTGTCAAGCACATAATTCCTTCTGTCAAAGAATGCCTTTCGCATATCATCTACCACTGAAGGGTCGGCTTCTACTGCGGCCTTGGCAGCCATTTGACTAATTCCGCATGGGGCACTAGTGAATTGTCCCTGCATCTTGCTGCACGCTTTAGCAATCCACAAAGGAGCCCCAATATATCCTAGGCGCCATCCGGTCATTGCAAACCCTTTAGAAACACCATTCACTGTAATCACTTGATTGTAAATGTGATCAAAACTTGCTAAGCTGCAATGCGCATCTGTGAAGTTAATGAGCTCATAGATTTCGTCGCTTATAACCAAGACTTGGCTGTGCTTAGCAATCACATCGGCAATTCCGCTCAATTCTTCCTCGCTGTATACAGATCCTGAAGGATTACACGGCGAGCTATAAATAACCATTCTGGTCTTAGGCGTAATCGCTGCTTCTAACTCTTCTGCGCTTACCTTGAAATCATTGGAAATGGAAGTAGGCAATATTACTGGAATGCCTCCGGCCATTTTGACTATTTCGCTGTAGGTGACCCAATAAGGTGCTGGCAGAATTACTTCTTCTCCCGGATTCACAATACTCAACACTACATTGGCTATGCTTTGTTTGGCGCCAGTAGACACTACGATCTGATCTGCGGTGTAATTGAGTTATTTATCTCTTTTGAACTTTTTGGAAATCGCTTCTCTCAGCGGAGCATAACCATTTACTGGTGGGTAGTGGGTATAATTTTCGTCTATGGCCTTCTTAGCTGCATCCTTGATGAAATCTGGAGTGTCAAAATCTGGTTCTCCCAAACTCAATCCAATGACGTCAACACCTTGTTCTTGCAATTCCCTTGTAATACGTGCCATCGCAAGGGTTGCTGATTCGCTTAATCGGTTGAGTAATTCGCTAGTTGCGGAAAGGGTTATTTCTGCCATTGAAAAGAGGTTAATTATGCCGAGCAAAGCTACAAAAGCCTGCTAAGTTTCGGGGACAATTAAAACGATAGGATATCCACCACCTTATCCAGCGTCAAACCACATGAAAATAAACAGGACGTTTTGGGTGCAAATTGCTGTAAATCAAAAATTTAGAAAACAGACCAGACCTTTGGTCTCTAGGTCTTCATTGACTAAGTCAGACCAGACCTTACATAACGAACAAAAGAAGCACTTACATTTGCTTCATGTCTTTGGATATCATTTATCACAGTCGAAGAATAAGCGAAGCCAAAATTCGGAAGAAATTTGTCCCTGAATTTGGCGAAGAAAACTGCAGGTTTCATGCAACAACCGCTTCAAAATCTAGCTACGATATTGCATTGGAGGTTATAAATGGGGGAGGAAGAACCTTAATTGCTTGCGGGGGAGATGGAACATTGAATGAAGTGGCCAATGCGATTTTAGATATGCAGATCAAAGAAGGAATCGAAGGGATAAGGATTGGAGTCTTGCCTGTAGGGACCGCGAACGATTTTGTAAAGTCCGCGAATATTTCAAAAGACCCCAGAAAATTAAAAGAACTGATCGATTCAAATAGTGTGTTCCAGATGGACGTTGGACTCCTGACACACAACAAAGTCACCCATTACTTTATCAATGCCATGGACGCCGGAATGGGTGCAGATGCGATAGGCAATGTTCAAAGCATGCCACGCTGGATTGGAGGTAAATCAGCCTACAAGTTGGGAATTGTAAAAAGCCTGATGACCTATAAAAACAGACGAATGCGTTTGGTCTTGGATGGAGAAGTAGTTGACGGTTTCTTTAGGATGGTGATTGTTTCTAATGGCAGATTTATTGGAGAGGGACATTGCGTTGCTCCTGGCGGCTGCCTTGATGATGGATTGCTGGAAGTGCTGTCTGTAGGTGATGTGACCTTATTCGATTACATCAAACAATTGCCTAGGCTCAAAAGGGCAGAATACATCAATCACCCACAAGTGTTTTATAGGACTGTGCGGGAAGTCGAATTATTCGGAGATGCGCTGACAGAGCTGGATGGAGAATATGGCCCGCCTTTGCCCGTCAAGATTACTGTGTTGCCAAAAGTCCTTTCCGTCTACGCACCCATAGAGCTATAAGCCCCAAACCAATGAATGTAATTAGACCATTCAAGGCTATGAGCAAAGAGCCAAAAACAAAGCCAACTTCCGGTGTAGCTGCCCAAATGTTAATCAAGTAACTTAGAACTGGAGAGGCCAAAGCCACCACCGGAAAAGCCCAATTTGGGGGAGTTAATTTCGTAAATATTCCCAGCAAGAAAATCCCAAGCAGTGGACCGTACGTGAGCCCTGCTAGAAAAATTACCATGCTGATTGCGTTCATGTCCAGAACCGCGTGAAGGAAGATCACAATTACAAAAAGTACAGCACTCATTATGATGTGAACCCGCTTTCGCAAAGGCATTTTTTGATCCTCAGGTTTGTTTTCGATGTCCAGAAAATCGATACATAACGACGTGGTGAGCGAGGTCAATGCGCTATCTGCACTTGAATATGCAGCGGCAATCAGGCCAAGCAAAAAGAAGATGCCTAAGCCAATGCCAAATGTGGATTGGTCCAAAGCAACTAATGGAAACAATAAATCTGTTCTGGGAGAGCCAGCAACTGACAAGGGAAGCTCAAAATCTACTGCTCCTTTGTATATGAACAACAAGGCTCCTAAAGCCATGAAAAGGACATTGACGATACCCAAAACCACGGCAAAACTGATCATATTCTTTTGAGCGTCTTTTATGTTAGGACAAGCCAAGTTCTTTTGCATCATGTCCTGATCCATTCCGGTCATTGTGATACAGATGAAAAATCCTCCGATAAACTCTTTCCAGAAATGAAATTTGTTGGTGGCAAAGTTGTCAAAGAACCACACCTTGCTATATGAGCTTTCTGTGATGGTAGATATAAGCCCCACCTCCCCAAAGTCCAACTTTGTGCTGATGAGCCAAATACTTAGCCCCAAAGAAGTCAGCATGAATGCGGTTTGAAGGGTGTCTGTGAAGATGATGGTCTTGATTCCCCCTCGGAACGTATAGACCCAAATTAGAAGAATGGAAAAGATCACGGTCATCCAAAAGGGGACTCCCCACTTGGAAAAAAGGATCTCTTGCAATACCACCGCTACCAACAACAATCGAATGGACGCTCCAAATGACCGCGAAAGGAGGAAATAAAATGCCCCTGTTTTGTAGGCGCCTTGTCCAAATCTGCGCTGTAAATAGGTGTAGATGGACGTAACCTGAAGCTTGTAATAAATGGGCATCAGTACGTAAGGGATGAACACATAACCCAGCATAAATCCAAGAACCATTTGCAAGTAACTCATCTG
>CAZKMC010000299.1:2843-3549 GCA_964553485.1 uncultured Comamonadaceae bacterium | reverse complement strand
TCCCTACAATTCGTTTTGCGGAAATCACCTTAGAAGCGCTGAAAAGAATCACGCCGTCAGCCAATGTCAAAACAACCAACAGGATCAGAAGAACCTGAGCTATGGGCACGAAAAAGGGGAATGGAAAGCCGAGACAAAAAACCAAAATGATTCCACCGCTGGCCAGAAAAAACCTAGTCGACAAATGGAAATTTTGAAAGATTTTGAATCGATAGAATTTCATCAACGCGGAATTTCGATGTTTTCTACAATATCCTTTATCACGTCTTCAACCGTTGTGCCTTCCATTTCACGTTCATGAGAGAGTACTACGCGGTGATTCAAAACTGGATAACTCACTAATTTTATGTCGTCTGGAGTTACAAAGTCACGTCCACGCATTGCTGCGATGGCTTTGGACGTGCGCATAATTGCCAAGGAGGCCCTTGGTGAAGCGCCAAGATATAGATCGCCATTGTTCCTGGTGTTATGCACCACGGCAGCTATATAGCGTAATAATTCAGGTTTGATGAATACTTTTTCAATGATCGATTGGCATTTTTTCAAGTTGTCTATTGTCACCACAGGCTGCACTTCGTCTAATTGGTGACTCTTGAAATCAGACTGAAATAATTGAAGGATTTCAAGCTCTTGTTCTAGGGTTGGATAGTTCATTTTTATCTTGAATATGAATCGATCCAATTGCGCTTCAGGCAATGTGTATGTC
>CAZKMC010000299.1:0-2833 GCA_964553485.1 uncultured Comamonadaceae bacterium | reverse complement strand
GGACTCCGTCATAAGTGATTTGTTTTTCTTCCATCACCTCTATCAGAGCTGCCTGAGTTTTAGCCGGTGCTCTGTTAATCTCATCGATCAAAACGATGTTGGCAAACACAGGTCCCTTCTTAAAAACAAACTCGGAGTCTTTTAAGTTGAAAACTGACGTTCCTGTTATGTCTGTGGGCATCAAGTCTGGTGTGAATTGAATTCGGCTGAACTTAGCCGAGATGCTTTTAGCTAGCAGTTTTGCCGTCAGTGTTTTAGCTATTCCAGGAAAACCTTCTAACAGACAATGTCCGCCGGTGAGGATTCCCGCGAGCATCAGTTCAATCATTTCATTCTGCCCAACCACGAGCGTATTGATCTGTTTTCGCAAGGCCTCTGAAGTTTCAGCTACCAAAGAGACGTCTATATAGATGGGGGAGTTTTCAGGCATTACCTGCTCGCCTTCGAAATTACCCGAATCATCATTCCTCGGCGAAGCCAAAGAAGAATCCTCATTCTCAACATATTGTTTATCAAGGTTTTCTTTTTCTGGTTTGCCTTGGGGATCGTTGAGGTTTTCAGCCATGTTTTCTTCCATTTATTTACAGTTTTGATGGAAATAATCAAGAAGTTGATAGAACTCAATCAACTGGTCATTGCTAACTTCCATGGATATTTGAAGCGCCTGGTGGAGCTTGAAAATATTATTTATGTGATCAATCGGAATGTCTGATAATATGCTGATTCTCTGAATAAGGTCTTCCGAAAAGTTGGTGCTTTCTTGATTTGTTCGAATGCCGTAACGATCTCGCACAAATTGCAGGAATAACTTGAATTTCAGGTTGACAATGTTTCGGTGATTATTCTGAGCGCGGTACATTCTGCCAATGGTCTCGGCAAATTCCAACGAGGTGTTTTCTGGAGGGTTAATTACAGGAACAATTTTTTGCTTTCTCTTTGCGCCAAACCCAAAATATAGAAGGGTAGCCGTAATTAAGATGTACCAGGCCCATTTGAATGATATTTCGGTAAGTATGAAAGCCAAAGGACCATCTTCATGTCCGTAATCTGTTCCTCCTCGTCTGGAAGAATTTCCGCCGCCTCCAGGATTGTTTGAAGGAGTGAAATCCCTTCCTTTCGTTTCCCACAAGACATCACCGTTGTCCAATAATGCAATTAGCTTGTTGGCGTAGTCAAATGCTGGTTTTTGAAGCAAAGAGTAGTTGGTTAGTGCTAATGGTGTTGAGTGAAGATAGAACTCTCCTTTGCCATATGTGACGGCTATAAAATTTGCTTGTTCGTCATTGAAATACCCAAGATTGTCTATTGCCTTTCCGCTGGCAGTTTCAAGTTCTGGGTTGAAGTAAGGCCAGGTTTTGATGAGAGGCTTGTGATCTCTCACGTATTTGCATTCAAAAAGCTCAGAGTCCTGAGAGTCTTTGAAATTCAAGCTGCAAAAAACACTCGTGTCCGCATACTGGAAAAATTGTTGTTGGCGATCTATCAATGCTTCTTCTTCAACGTAGTACCATTCATGGCTGTAACTGGGGATATCAAAAAGGGTGTCTAGGAGAGCTGCGTTAAAATTGTAAGAAATGAGCATAGCTTTATTCCCATTTTCTACAAATTGAAGTAGAGAGGATAACTCAGCTGAATCCAGATATAGGTGGCGGCCAATATAGACGTAGTTGTGGTTTTGTAACCCCTCATTTCTTTGCTGCAATTCGGTTGCCATTGTATCCGATAAGTCATGCAACCTGTCTCCGGTTTGCATGCTAACGAGGTCCTTGAACAAGGAAGTGCCATAGGGTAAATCGGGATCTTCCTCATAATTCTCTGCCCAACTCACGTATGAATAAGTCCAGATTAGAATTCCAGTGATTCCAATGAATAGCAGAACAATGAGGGCCACCAGCCAAGTGCGTGAGGAGGAGTTTTTTTTAACCATTGTTCGTTTCATTTAAGATTCGATAAAACAATGGCCTTAAGTTGTCATGATCTTGTTGGGAAATTTCCAAATCTCCATACCAAACCCGTTCATAGGTGATGGTGGCAATTTTGAAATGATCAAACTTCGTGTTTAGTCTCATCTCGGCGAGATAATCCGCATTGGTCTTGTCTTTTTTCCACGCAATGAGACCTAATGAAGTGAAGTTCTTTAAAACAGCGAGGTAATAGATTCGAACGGCGGATTTATAATCTTGATGTTCCAATGAGATTCGAAGAAGGCGGTCTAAGTCACTTTCCTCTAAGTTCTCTTCTGCCTCTTTCAATGCAAAAGTTAGTTCTGCAGGAGAAAGTTTGGGGTTGGCTGTTTTTTGTTGGTGGACAACAAGTTTTACAATTAGCCAAACCAACAATAGAATCACCACACCAATCAGGATGGCGGAAAGTAACTTCTGATTGACGGATATTTTTGATAGATCATCCATTAGATTTTCGAACCAAGAAGGCCCAGTATCTTCTTCTTGGGTGTCAGCATCTTCTTGTGCTGGTTCCGGTTCTTCTGGCACACGTGTGCCATAGTCAAGACCTCTTTTGGCGGCTTCCCAATCTTGTTCGGTCAGTTTCGTTTGAGGCGAGGTTCTGTTTGATTCAACGCGATCTATTGCGATAGCTTCCTCAGTTTCAAAATCAAATTCCTCCTGAGCGGAACCTGGAACAAGTAGGCACATCAAAAAGACAAGGACTATATATTTATTGCTCTTTTTCAAGTCCGTAGGCCTGGGTTTTGAATTCGATTTGTGAAATGTCTTTCTTAAGATTATTTGCTTCGGAAATCTCAAGAAGGCTGAAATAAAGTAAGCTGAAACCCATGAGGAAAACCGGAAGGAAAAAAGCCAAAGCAAATATC
>CAZKMC010000298.1:0-3549 GCA_964553485.1 uncultured Comamonadaceae bacterium | reverse complement strand
AACTTTATCTCTTAAGTGGTAAACATTAGGCTGACGTTTTACTTTGCAGTAGAAGACAACTGTGATGCTAACCCAGCTGTTGTTGTTACTGAAAACATTACGGCATTGGTGTGTGGTTATGAGTTATGGAGAACATACACGGCATCTGATGCTTGTGGTAATTCTTCAATTGTAACTCAATTGTTCACAATTGTTGATACAACTGCTCTGGTAATTGACCCTGCACCCGCTGATGTGACTGTAGAATGTGACAACGTGCCGTTTGCACCTACATTGACCGCTACTGATGTTTGTGATCAGAATGTATCTGTTACTATGACAGAAGAAGTTGGAGACGTTTGTCCTTACACAATTACGCTTACTTGGACTGCCACTGACGATTGTGGAAATTCAAGCAGTGTATCTCAGACAGTCCCAGTGGACGATACAGTTGCTCCTGTGTTTGATGAGTACCCTTCATTCTTATCATTAAGCTGCGAATTGTTGAACGATTATATAATCACTGCACCAGACAACTGCAATGTGACTGCAACGATCATTGAAGAACTTGCATTCTCTAGTGGTTGCTACGGAAGTGTTCAGCGCACATATAAAGCTGAAGATGATTGTGGAAACTTTGTGACCGCAGTTCAATTGATTCAAATTGTTGACAATACAGATCCTTTGATCTTCAACATCCCTGCTGATATTGAACTAAGCTGTGGTGAAGAAATTCCTGCCCCAGCTACTGATATCTATGGAACAGACAATTGTACTGCGTTGTGGAAATAACTTTCACTGAAGTGCAAACAAATGAGTTCTGTCCTTATGTGATCATCCGTACTTGGGCTGCAATGGACATTTGTGAAAATGTGGCTGAAGGAGTTCAGGTGATCTCGGTTACTAACCCAGGAATCAATGCTGTGAACTTGTTTAGTTATCCGAATCCATTCAATGATAGATTCCATGTTGAATTCCATGTTGAATTCCAAGTTCCATTTTGATCTGAAGTAACTGCTAAAATCTACGACATCGTAGGGAAGGAAGTTCTTGATATTTTCAATGGACAGGCTGACTCACAACCTTTGTATGAGTATGATTTCAAAGGGTTGAACTGGGAAGCCGGCACATATGTGATCATGATGACAGTGGACGATAAAGTATAGTACCACAAGATGATAGTGACTCGACACTAATCGAATCAAGACTAAATTCAAAAGGGCTGGAGTTTTCTCTAGCCCTTTTTTTATTTGTTTTTTTGAATTGGGTTTGTGCCTCCCGGCACGAGGAAGTTTCATCTGGATTTGTGAAGGTTCAAGTTAAATCTCAACTGGCCGTAACAACACTTTATTGACTTTCTAACCTGTAACTATCAACCAAGGGTGGATTAACTTTCACAGCCATCGATTGTGCATGGACTAGGGGCATAATTGTCAAACACAAAAGGGGCTCAACTTAAATGGGCGAGGGATTCAGTTGACAAGTAATGCAAACATTATCCCAGGACGCATTTTAGCGGGGTATTTCGGGGTTAAACAGGGTAGAGCCAGTGTCATTATTAAAGTTCTGTAACAGACGATTCGTTTTGGGCTGAACGAATAATCAACAAAGGAGTATTGGTCGTCCTTTGAAAACTAATTTTCAATATTCTACATTTAAAACTCAATACGGTATTGAATGTGAGAAGCAGGTACTTACTATGACCAATAGTTCTCTCTGCCTGCCATAATGCTCAATTCCTCATTTGGTATTGTGTAGGTTCAAATGGGATTCGGATTGGGAACTACGTCATCTGGATATCCGGTGGCTGAAGAAATTCAAGTTAAACCATCCAAGTGAAGAGGGTGCAAGCAGCAGTTAGTCGAAATAGAATTGACGGATGAGAATCTTTTAGCTCAACTGGCCTATTTCTTTACAAGACCGTGAGATGTAATGGCTCCATTGTGGTGATAGGTTTTTATGACATAATAACCAGAATCTAAATATCCCATGTCAATTGTGTTGAGCAGAGAAGTAGGAGTTTTTGAAAGAACTATCCTTCCTGTGGTGGTATATACTTCAATAAGCAAAAGGAGTTCATTTTCTGATGTCACATGAAGTAGGTCTTCAACTGGGTTAGGAGAAATTGTAATGCCCGTTTTCGCAGCTTCATTAATTGAAGTCATCATAAACCCACTATTCCAACCACATCCATGAGCATCCATAAGGTTTACAGTATAATTACCTACTGCATCAAATTCCACATAGGTGCCACTTTCGCCATTGCTCCAGTTAACTTCATAAGGTGGAATGCCTCCTAGAATCGTCAGCTCGATATACCCTGTTCCATCATCATTTATACCTTCTACTATGTAGGAGACAATCAGTTGCTCTGGATCAATGATTTCAATTGATTCATGCCAAAGACAGCCGTTTGAATCTTCAAGTTCAACCAAATAAGTTCCAGCTGCTAAATCTTGAAGTTCAGTGGTTAGGTCTCCTTCGATCCAAATTCCAATCAAATCATCAATCTCACCACTTATCTCTATGCTTCCGTCCAGATAGTTGTGGCAAGTAGGATCGATTGAAATGACTTCAATAACAGGTTGACTAGTAATTAAGATTTCCACTGAATCAGAAACAATTTCAAATCCATATTGATTGATAACGCTAACACTATAATTACCAGATTGTGAGACCCAAATACTTGAAGAGTCTGAACCATTTGACCATAAATAGGATTCGAACCCAAAAGTTGTTTGTAGCAAGAGAGAATCACCGGGACAAAGTTCAACACTCTCAGTCTGCGTTAATGCTACACTAAAAGATTGTCCTTCTGTGATGACGTAGGTACTGTCACAGACTAAGTCAAAGAGGTGGTCAATAATTCCGCTAGGCCATTGAATGTTAACCGAATCTACGTAGCAAAGTTCACCGATGCCAAAGGTCTTGATTTGTGAATTCTGCCCCAAATAATTTTCGCCACAGCGAATCCCACGGATATACTTTTGTCCTCCGGCAAAAAGCTCAATATGCGCACCAATCGCATCCCGATTTGAAATAACTCCTGTCAGTTTTAATTTCACTGAATTCCCTTCAAGTCCATAATTCTGTAAAATTTTCATAGAATTCGGAGACTGAAATTCCACTGCTAGATCTTCATGACCGTCGTTATTGAAATCGCCTGTTGCAGCTCCATATGATTCCCCAATCTGTCCCCAGATTCCTCCGGCTACAGTCCAATTAATAAAATTTCCATTTTCGTTTTTCAATAATCTATTTTGGCCAGGTTGGAGCCAGAACGGTTGTATGGCAACGAATAAATCTTGCCACCCATCATTATCAAAGTCAAGCCAAACGGAAGACCAACTCATGTCATTAACAGCTGCATCTAACTCATCGGCTACCTCAACAAACTGGTTGTTTCCAACATTGCGGTACAGAAGGTTTCCAGTCGGATTGTTACTAATATAGATATCGAAGTCACCGTCATTGTCAAAATCAGCGGGACAGGCACTCATTGAAAAAATATTGGTGTCCAATCCGGATGTTTCGCTGATGTCAGTGAAAATTCCTTGGTTGTTATGATAC
>CAZKMC010000297.1:671-3561 GCA_964553485.1 uncultured Comamonadaceae bacterium | reverse complement strand
CAAGAGATGAAGAAAATTTTCTTGAAACTGTTTTCTTCTGAAGAATATTCCTCCTACTCGCCTTCAAAAATAAGAATGAATTTCCCGAAGCATATAAGGCTTCGGGAAATTCTATTTTCAGCTTGAAAAATTATCTAAATGTCACCTTTCCTGTATGTACATCATACATTGCTCCTACTAACCGCAATTCGCCTTGTCCCTCCATTTCTCTTAGCACTGGGCTTTTCTTGCGGATGACTGCAATCGTGTGATCTACATTCGAATCTGCCACTTTTTGCACAAATTCACTGTTGCTTGAGTTTCTGTCCTCGGTAATTTCTGTGACGCTGCTAACCGCCGGCATTAATTTCTCCAGCATTTCTGTGAGGTTTCCGAGTTTTACATCATCACAAGCCCCTTTCACAGCGCCGCATTGAGTATGACCTAGCACTACTATTGCTTTGGAGCCTGCCACTTTACAAGCAAATTCAAGGCTTCCAAGTATGTCCGTATTGACAAAATTTCCAGCAACACGAGCATTAAAAATATCTCCAATAGCTGTGTCAAAAATAATCTCTGCAGGTACGCGTGAATCAATACAACTTACAATAGCAGCAATTGGATACTGGCCATGAGCGGTCATCTTAATTTGGCTATGGAGATCATGATTAGCCGTTTGTTTCATGACAAATCGCTGGTTTCCATCTTTCAGCATTTGAATTGCTTGCGCAGGAGTCAATTTTGCCTGACGATCTTTTACTTCTTCTAGGGTTGATAATTCTATATGGTGCATGATGGTGTCTATTTGAGTGAATAAAATTGTTTGTTGAGAGGAGACTTTCCTGATGAGGGCTGGTTTTCCAACACAGAGTTTGAAAACTCATTCATCGGGTTATTGGATGAATTTGGATTGTGATCAACTCTTTCAGTAGTGATGTTGCGCTCAAAGGCTGTGAATTCAAAATTCTCTATGATCTCAATCACATCTGGGTGAATATTGGTGGATTTGGTGGTGTCAATAATGACATGTGTATCCTCAGGCATGTGGTTGAGCGTATTGAGGATACTAGCTTTGTTTAGGAAGCTTACATCTTCTGAAAGTTCAATTCTGATAGGCTTTCCTTTTTCGTAGTTATTCGGGTCAAAATGGAATGGCCTTTTGTAGTTGTTCCAGAGAATCTGAATTACTGCTACCGCCATACCCAAACCAATTCCAATAAGAAGGTCTGTGAAGACAATTCCGACTATTGTAATCATAAAAGGGACAAATTGGGTCACCCCTTTTTTGTACATCTCTTTGAATAGTGATGGTTTAGCTAATTTGTAACCAACCACAAATAGAATAGCCGCCAAACTGGCTAGCGGAATAAGGTTGAGCAGTCTGGGAATTGACATTACCGAAACCAATAGTAAAATTCCGTGGAAAAATGCCGAGGCTTTGGTTTGACCTCCCGACTGAATGTTTGCCGAACTGCGCACAATCACCTGGGTGATCGGTAGTCCTCCGATAGCCCCAGAAACCATATTCCCCACGCCCTGTGCAATCAACTCCCTGTTTGTAGGAGTTGTGCGTTTATGAGGGTCAAGCTTATCGGTGGCCTCCACACACAACAGCGTTTCCAAACTTGCCACTACCGCTATCGTCAGGCCAATCATGTATACATCAGGATTGTTCCATTGACTAAAGTCAGGGAAGGTAAACTGACTGAAAAACTCGCCTAAGGACCCAGCAACAGGAATACTAACCGCTTGATCTGCACTTAACCCAAGTGGGGTGTTTGTAAGAACTACATTGAGAGTAATTCCTGCTATCACAGCTAAAAGCGGACCTTGAATCCAATTGAAGGCCTTGTTGGATTTAATGAAAGGCTGCTCCCACAGGATCATAATCCCCAAGGCCACTAGTGTAATCAGAATTGCGCCTGGAGTTATAAAATCCGTCATAGCAAACAATTCGCTGAATGTATTTTGACCATCCGGCTGAACAAACCCAAGATCACCTTCGTAATCTGCGTCATATCCGAAGGCATGTGGTATTTGCTTTAGGATGATGATGATTCCAATTCCTGAAAGCATTCCCTTAATCACAGCAGAAGGGAAATAATAACCGATGACTCCTGCTTTGAGCAGCCCCAGAATCAATTGAAAGAACCCTGCAATTACTACCGCAAATAGGAATACTTCAAAGTTTCCCAAGTCTGCTATAGCAGTGAGGACAATAACGGCCAATCCGGCAGCCGGGCCGCTAACTCCAAGCGGAGAACCGCTTAATAAAGCCACCAGTAATCCTCCTACTATTCCAGCAATTACGCCGGAAAAAAGTGGGGCGCCAGAGGCAAGCGCAATACCCAAACAAAGGGGTAAAGCCACAAGAAATACCACAAGAGATGCGGGTAAATCATGTTTCAAGTTGGCAAAAAAGCCAACTTTTTTCTTTGAATTCATATAACAATGATTGCGTCACTGGAGACATATAGCGCATTTGGCTATTGTTCCAATAACAAGTTGGGTTCTTAAAAAATGATGGGGGATTCTACTGATAATATCAGGCAGAGGGTGGACTAGATTTCCGGAGGCAGAATAAGGACGTCTCGGTATTCAGATGTGAAGAATGGCACAACGCTGTTCAAGTTTAACTGACCTTCCTTGTGGACATATAAAACCAGATAGAGCTCAGCAAGATCGTCATCCAGTTGTGGGTCTACCTCATCTGAATCTTGTTCACCAGAATTATCCGTCATTTCATGCAGATAATTGTGTTCAAAATCACCTTCAACAGGAGCAAGAAACTGGCATGCACTTATCAGCATATAGCTCAAAAAAGCCAAACGAAGAAGCGCATCAAACCACTCAAGATTTATATGTACTAATCTATGATTCACTTAACTTTTAACTGTTTTAAGAACAAGAT
>CAZKMC010000297.1:0-661 GCA_964553485.1 uncultured Comamonadaceae bacterium | reverse complement strand
ATAGAACTCTGTAATTGAGTCTTCACCCAACAGCGAATCAGTGACTTTAGGTAAGTGATCAGCAAAATACCTTTGGATGTGAGCTCCTTCAATTACAGTAGAAATCAGCATATGAGGATATTTATAAGCCGGATTTATCTCCAGCACTATATTACTTACCCTCTCAATAAGCCGTTTGAATCCTGCAAAAACGCCTTCCTTATTTTCCTGATCTACTTCTTTTGTTAGATAGGTCTTTGAAGATTCCGAAATGACAATATTGTTCAATTTTGCCTCATTGATATGTGAGAACGAATTGTCAGCTTGAACAACTTCAGTCAACAGAACCAAGGCTTTCTCTAAGCGTGATTCTGCAGAAGTGATGTTTGCTAGACCAAAGACCAACCGGTATTCCATCCACCCCCAGTACCAAGCTGTGAGATAGAGTAATAGTTTGTGTTTACTCTCAAAATAACGATAGACAGACGCTTCCGTAGAGCCGATTTCAATAGCCAATTTTCGAAACGTAAAACTCTCAAACCCCAGTTCATCAATAAGCTCAATTGAACTTTTGATGATTTTTTTCCCAAGCTCACTCGTCTCCGGGTTTTTTAGATAAACCCGATCGTTTACTTGAATACTGACTTTTGACAGGAGATCAGGATTAAGCTCATTAAACCGC
>CAZKMC010000296.1:0-3567 GCA_964553485.1 uncultured Comamonadaceae bacterium | reverse complement strand
ATTTTATATTGGCAGGGGCCACCGCTACTTTTGTTTCATGCTGCACCGCAATTTATCTCTTATAATTATCCTGATGATTCTCACTGTGGTGAGCATTGGCGGACTACAATGGTATTGGGTGCAGAAGAGCTATTCCTTGCAAAAGGAAGAGTTTGACCAACAGGTGAACAGAGCCATCAACCGAGCCATTGATCAATTAGGTAAATCCGAGACGCGCATCTTTCTGAGCAAAAGCCAAGGAATGCCAGAAGTGAATATCGAAATGGATGACCAAGGCAACACTTTCATCACACAAAATTCGGGAACGCGTGTGATTCATCAAGATCACTGGGAAATACCAAGTGGAGAGAATGGCAAGACCAAGATGATCGTGGAAAAAGCAGTTCAGGGCGGAGACTCTATGGAAACCATTAATATCACCAGTGTATGGACGCCAGACTCAATGCGCATTGACACAGTAATTACCCGGGAAAGGCTCAATGAACGGATTGCAGTTTTTGGAGATGTAATAGAAGAGCTTCTGTTGGAAGAACTTTCGTCGAAAGTCCCCGTCCAAGAAAGGCTTGGACGCAGCAATCTCGATTCTTTGTTGAGCGCTTCCTTCCAAAGAGAAGGACTCACCATCCCTTATGCCTATGAATTAGTTGAATCGGGACAATCAGCCAGTGAAGACGCCTATACCCGACAGTTGTTCCCCTATGAGTTGAACCAGAACAACCACATGCTGGCGGTGCAGTTCCCCAATCAGGAGGGTTATGTACTGCGGTCCATGTTCTGGCTGTTGGCGGGTTCTATTGGGCTGATACTACTCACATGTCTGACCTTTGGTGCCCTCTTGATCCACATTCGAAATCAAAAACGGGTGTCGCAAATGAAAAGCGACTTCCTCAATAACATGACCCACGAATTCAAAACGCCCCTTGCTACTATTTCTTTAGCGGTGGATTCTATCAAACACCCAAAGACAAAGGAGCAACCGGGGCAAGTAGATCATTTTGCCAACATCATTATGCAGGAGAACAGGCGTATGAATGATCAGGTGGAAAGAGTGTTGCAAGTAGCGCGTTTGGACCGACAAGAAACCGAGCTACAATTGCAGAAAGTGGATTTGAATGAGTTGGTGCAAGAGACCGTCCAGCAAATGAAATTGAATCTGGACCAGGCAAATGCACAAGTCATCATTGGATTACATGATGGCACTCTGGAAATTGACGCAGACAATTTACACCTCAAGAATGCCATTCGGAATTTGCTAGACAATGCCGTGAAATACAGTGAGGCAGCACCTCTGATTTCTATTCGTACAGAGACAAAAAACAAGATGTCCGTGCTGCGCATTGCGGATCAGGGAATTGGGATGAGCGTTGAGCAACAGGAACATGTTTTTGAACAATTCTACAGAGCCACCACCGGGAACCTCCACAACACCAAGGGTTTTGGATTAGGACTATATTACGTGAAGCACATTGTGAATTTGCACGGCGGAGAAGTTATCCTTAACAGCATACCAAGCAAAGGCACTCAAATAGAAATTCAACTTCCCTTGAAATGAGCGGCACCGCACACATATTGTTGGTAGACGACGAGGAGAACTTTGGGGCTGTGCTCAAGAACTACTTAGAACTCTCCGGTTATACCGTTGATCTTTGTCCCAACGGTTTTGTGGGCAGCAGCCAATTTCGTCAGAAGAAATACGACTTGTGCATTTTGGACGTGATGATGCCAGAAAAAGATGGATTTACCTTGGGGAAAGAGATTCGGGAATTGGACGCTCACATCCCCCTCGTTTTCCTCACCGCCAAGGCCATGAAAGAAGACCAGATCAAGGGCTTCAAGATTGGTGCGGACGATTACCTCATCAAGCCTTTCGACACGGAATTACTCTTGTATAAATTGAAGGCACTCATCAAACGTCAGCGCACGCATTCGGATGAAGAAGATTCAAAAGACATCACTTTTGAGTTCGGCAAGTTCAAGTTCAACCGCAAATTGCGCACTTTGGAACATGGCAATGAAGCCCCTCAGCGATTGTCGCCAAAGGAAAATGCCCTGCTTGCCCTGCTCTGCCAGCATCATAATGATGTGCTTCCCCGAAAGACAGCCTTGTTGAAGATCTGGAAAGATGATAGCTATTTCGCCACGCGTAGCATGGATGTCTACATTGCGAAGCTCAGAAAGCGGCTGAAAAAGGACCTCAATTTAGAGATCGAGAACATCCATGGAGAAGGCTACAGACTCTTAGATAAATAGGGTTTTAGCTAAATTCTGTCAATTTCTTTTCGGCCGCATCAACGGGTTCCAAACCACACTATATTTGATCAAAATTTTAAAGTCTTATGCGTAGTTTATTATTGCTTTTTGCTATCGCGATGAACATGCTCGCGAATTCTCAAGAACTCAAGCGATTTGGTGTTGATTCCACTCGCACAGTTCCAGCCGGCCTGGCCACAGGTGCTTATGCCCCGATGTTTACTGCCATGGACACAGAAGGAAACGAAGTGGACTTGGAAGCTACATTGAAAGAAGCTCCCGTTGTCCTTTTGTTTTTCAGAGGTGCGTGGTGTGGACATTGTAACAAATACATGCACCGCATGCAGGACAGCCTAGACCAGATCACCACTCTAGGTGCTCGTGTGATTGCCATCACTCCTGAATTACAGGAGGGTGCGGTTGAAAGCGCCATGAAGTTCGGAGTCGAGTTTTCTGTCATTGCAGACATAGATGGACTGATTATGGAAGAGTACGACGTTAGTTTTTATGTGACCAAGAAGTATCAGAAGAAGATCAAAAATATGATGCGGCAGAACCTGAAGCAACGGAACGGACAAGACGAAGTGAAACTTCCGGTTCCTGCTACCTACATCATTACCCGTTCAGGAAAGATCGCTTGGCGCCATTTCAACCTGGACTACCGAGACCGTGCTTCTGTGAAAGATATTACAGCAGAATTATCTAAATTGAAAAAATGATGAAAAGCGTGCTTCAAATAGGACTCTGGTTATGTTTGAGCACGCTTTCTTTTTTCTCACTCTTCGCCTGTGCAGAAAACAAGGAAAAAGAAACTGGGAAAGTTCAAGTGATTG
This sequence comes from uncultured Comamonadaceae bacterium, assembly GCA_964553485.1. Lineage (GTDB taxonomy): Bacteria > Bacteroidota > Bacteroidia > Flavobacteriales_D > Sanyastnellaceae > CAZKMC01. Next base: position 484 of record CAZKMC010000296.1, on the reverse strand, counting down.
AATCAGTGCAGGAAACTGGCGCTGAAGCTCTTCACAAAGAAATGAAGACCTTCACCTATGCAGTGAAGGGAACTGATACCTTAGAATTGGACCTTTACCTGCCACAGGGCTGGAACCTCAACTCCTCCCCTGTGGTTCTTTTTGTGCACGGCGGCGGATTCTATTCCGGCACACGCAAGGAGGACAACATCCATCATTTCTGCGACTCACTTTCGGACTGCGGCTTTGCCGTGGCAAACATGTCGTACCGCCTTTACCTCAAAGGACAATCCTTTCACTGCGATCAGCCCAATGCCGAAAAGATCATGGCGTTTCAAGTTTGTGTGAATGATATCCGCTCTGCCACGAGCTACTTGATTGATCAGTCTGCAGACTATCGGTTAGACACTGCAGCTATCCACTTAGTAGGAAGCAGTGCAGGTGCAGAAGCAGCTTTGCACGCCGCTTATTGGCCTAACGCCACCATGAACCTTGACATTCAAGC
>CAZKMC010000295.1:0-3576 GCA_964553485.1 uncultured Comamonadaceae bacterium | reverse complement strand
AGGGCGGCTAGCTCTCCACACTAATTTTGTTCCATCAGGTGAGAAGAAAGCACCACCGTCATAGCCAAGTTCGTCCGTGATTTGTCTCACATCACTACCATCAATGTTCATGGTGTAAAGCTCCAAATCACCACTACGGGTGCTGGTAAACACGATTTTATCGCCATTCGGACTCAATGTAGCTTCAGCGTCATAACCTGCTCCTGTGGTCAACTGCCTCACGATGTTCCCTTTTAAATCAGCTTCAAAAATGTCATAACTCGCATAAATAGGCCACACATATCTTCCGCTAATGCGCTCTGGAACTTCTGGACAAAGAGTATCGGCCAAGTGGGTAGAAGCATATAATATTGTGCTATCGCCTGGCATAAAATAGGCACATGTGGTGCGGCCCAAACCAGTGGATGCCATTGCTGGGGGAGTGCTGTCTGGCTTCATGCCATTCAGGTTCATTACATAAATCTGATCGCAACTCACACCCCATTTTGGGTTAGTGGATTGAAAAACAAGATGTTGATCATCAAAACTCCAGTAAGCCTCTGCATTGTCGCCACCATAAGTCAATTGACGCACATTGGTCAAATGCTTTTCTTGTTCATAATGACGCGTTTCAACCGCAGTTGAGTCATATTCCATTCCGTGTCCATGTCCTTCGGCGTGGTGTTCAGAGTGATCGCTGCTATGTGCTGAATTTCCGTCTCCACAACCAACAGTGGTAAGCGCCCCAACTGTCAAGGCACATAAAAGTGTGTTCATTGTTTTTTTCATGACTGCGAAAGTAGCAAATTCAGTGCATTGATTTAATTACTTTTGACACATGAAAATAACACCTACAGTTCTTCAATTGTTTTTTGCTTGCGCGATGAGTCATGTTCTCGTTTCCTGCCAGCATCCATCTAAAGAGCAAGATCTTGAATCCACCAAATCAGACCTCTATTTTTTGAGTAGTGATGATATGATGGGAAGAGAAACTGGTACTGAAGGCGAAAAGAAAGCTTCTGAATTTATTGCAAAGAGGTTTGCAGACCTAGGATTGTTACCAAAAGGGGATAGTGCTTCATGGTTTCAGAGTTTCTCTTTCAAGCCACATCCACCTGTGCAAATGCATGGAGATGGAGATTCCACCAAAATGGGAATGGCCATTGTCAAAGAAATTAACGGACGGAACGTCATCGGGTTGTTAGACAACAAAAAGGACGATTATATCATCATCGGGGCTCATTATGACCACCTTGGAATGGGAGATGAAAACTCGCTTCACTCAGGAGAAAAAGCAATCCACAACGGCGCTGATGACAATGCCAGTGGTGTCTCAGCACTTATGCTGCTTATTGATGACTTGAAAAAAGAACCCCTCAATTTTAATGTCCTTTTCATGGCTTTTAGTGGCGAGGAAAAAGGACTTTGGGGCTCCAATTATTTCTGTGATCACCCTACGATCGACCTTTCAAAAGTAAAATACATGTTGAACATGGATATGGTAGGAAGAATGAAAGAAGATAGTTCTCTGGCCGTATATGGTGTGGGGACTTCACCAATTTGGCCAGAAACGCTTAAAAAGACCAACTCTGATAGTCTTCGTATAATCACTGCTGAAAGCGGCATTGGACCATCAGATCATACTTCATTTTACTTAGAAGATTTACCGGTGCTTCATTTTTTCACAGGACAACATGAAGACTACCACAAACCAGGCGACGATCCCGAGAAAATCAATTTCGATGGAATTCTTTTAGTGGAAGACTTTATAGTGCGGATTGTGAAAGAAACGAATGGCATTGAGGAAATCGCCTTCACCACAACCAAGGATGAAGATCAAGACAGCACTCCAAATTTCAAAGTGACTCTAGGCGTAATTCCAGATTACCTATTTGACGGTCAGGGAATGCGGATTGATGGTGTTAGAGAAGAACGTCCCGCTCACAATGCTGGAATCATCAAAGGAGATATTGTGATTTCAATGGGAGAACACATGGTTACAGACATGAAGACATATATGTCAGGACTTGGAGTGTTTAGTCCCGGAGATACTACGGCCGTGACCATTATTAGAGACAAGTCTGAAATGACATTGGATGTGATTTGGGATTGACCATAAAAATTTAGTCTAACAATCGAATACAACGTACCTTTGTCTGGCAGATTGTTTCGTCGCACTTTTAAAGTGAGGAAAGTCCGGACAGCACAGGGCACCGTACTCCCCGAAAAGGAGGACGTACTTAGAAATATGTACGGCTAGATAGTGCTACAGAAATTTAGACCGCCTGCTTAGGTAGGTAAGGGTGAAAAGGTGAGGTAAGAGCTCACCGGCTTTGAAGGCAACTTCATTGGCTTAGGTAAACCTTGCGGGCTGAAAGACCACGTATACTGACGTTAAGAGCTGCCCGCTCGTGTCAGGGGGTAGGTTGAGTAGATAAATGACGAAACCCCAATTTATTGGGTGACAGGATCCGGCTTATAGGTCTGCTTTTTTAAAAATTGAATCCCCATTTTATTGGGGATTTTTTTTTGCCCTCTCTAAACCCAAACATTTGAGATCCCATAATTGCCAACAGCTTGAATCAAATAATTTTAATAATTCACATCGAACTGCGCGTTTTATTGCTTGTATTAAATAAAAGTGATCGAAATAATATTAATTAAAAAAAAACAAAAAAAAGATGTTTGAATGTTCTAATATTATATATTTGATCAATGAACTGTTTATGAGTCATGTAGCCGTTTGATTTCGTTTTGGAGAGAAACAATTTTATTGGTTATGAGACATTATCATGTGATGCAAAAACTCACATAATTTAATCAACGCTTGGAGTATGTCAGAAAAAATGAAAACGTTTGAAGTTTCGGAAACCGAACTTTTGGCAATGAAGCAATTTTATCAGCAGGAGTATCAGTCAACGCTTCGTAAATTGGAGCATTTGAACGGTATCCTTAGTAAAATGGGAGTTGATGTTCCAACTTCACAAGTCCTAGAATCAAAACCTTCAGCTGGATTCAGCTCAAAGGCTAGGACTAGTCCCGCTAAAAAGACCAGAAAGAAAAAGCGCGGGCCTAAGCCAGTTTGGGGGAATTTCATCCTCGGAAGAATCAAAGCTGCAGACAGACCTGTTGGTTATCCAGAATTAATGAGAGATGCTCTGGTTCTCGAAAATATTCCGGAAGAAAAACGAGCTAGCACAAAGGCATCTATTCTTAATAGTGCGTTCAGACTCAGAGCTGTAAATAACAAAATAGATACCGTTGGAATTCCTGGTAAAAAAGAGAAATTTCTTGTTCTTACTAAATGGATGGATAAAGGTGAATTGGTTTCTCCTTACAAAGAGAAATTCGATGCTATTGTTAACCTTAGAAAAGTCGAGGAAGAAGAAAAAGAAAGACTCAAGCCTTCTCCAAGACCAGTCGGAAGACCACGTAAGAATACTTCCAATGCTGCTGCACCTGCAAAGAAGGTAACTGCAAAGAAGCCTACAGCAAAAAAACCTTCAGTAAAGAAGCTTGTTGTTAAAAAGCCTGTTGCTAAGAAGCCTGTTGCTAAGAAGCCTGTTGCTAAGAAGCCTGTTGCTAAGAAGCCTGTTG
>CAZKMC010000294.1:2226-3589 GCA_964553485.1 uncultured Comamonadaceae bacterium | reverse complement strand
TTATGGACACAATACTTGCTATCACTCCAACAGGCAAACCTGTAGCAATTATCTCTACTGTTTCAGCTTGATAACTGATATAAACATCAAAAACAGCACTATCTTCATCATTTCTGATGGTTTGATTGTAGGTTGCAGAAACAACATACGGCTGAAGAACAAACAGTCCCGAATACATATCAGTAACCACTACCACTCCACTTGGGAAATAGCAGTAATTGCTCCATGTACCGCTAAAGCTTGCATTGTCATCATTTGGTTGAACGTCAAAGAACGCTGATTCAACCATGATCCCAGAAGAAATCCGTGCGGCATTCAAAACTCTTAATCCTGAGCGATAATTACTCTCAAACACAAGGTTCCATCTTGTATAAAGGTTATGGTCAATAGAAGTTGCTACACCTTCATGAACGGCCAAAAGAGTTGGATTGTCTAGATCGCGGATATCCCAAATAAATGTCTTTGTGAATTCTGCATCACCATTGATTTCATCTAATTCATCATTCGACAGAAAGAACTGATGGTCTTCAGTCATCCAACCTTGGTGGGTATATCCACTTTCAGGATATCCTTGCGTTGAAATCTGCTGGCAATCTTCTTTGTCAGTAATATTGACAATCGTAATAGCGTCTTCGTTGCAAGCAATTACAATTTCAGCACCGCAATAGTCTTTATCTGGTCCATGATAATTGACGGCTTGAGCATCGTGGGTATATCCGTCTTCTCCAAATGATCCTGCAATTACAGGGTTCATAGGGTCTTGAACATTTACAATATGTAATCCACCATCAAATGTGCTGGTTCCTACTCCCATTGCAAATCCGGTTTCTTCGTTTACTACAATGTTGTGCGATTTTCCAAAACCTGCGTAGTGAGCAGTTTCTTCGAAAGTAACAGGAAGATCAGTTGCAGTCAACAGCTGCGTACAATCAAAAATTTGCATGCCGTGCATGTTGGCTTCTGCTCCAATATAAGCGTAGTCGCCAATCACTTTAATGTCTCTCCAAAGGCTATTGGTAGAATGGGTAGCTAATTCGCCCAGATATACAGGGGCTGCAGGATTTGTGATTTCGACAAAGGCCGTCCCCGTGGACTTCCCAACCAATGCGAATTCCCTTCCCGAAGCAATGTCAGACCAACCCCAGATATCATTGAGGTTAGCGGCACCACCTATTTCATCGATGGACATAAAGGACCACATGTCAACATTATCACATGGATAATCACCTGCAAACCCATTTTCACAAGGAGTTTGCGCATTGACTAAAAAAGGTACTGAAAGGCAAAAAAGGAGTGTTAGTTTTCTCATGGAGTTATTGTTTAACAAATCGTTGTGGTTCGAAATTTTGGTTGGTGTCTCTAA
>CAZKMC010000294.1:0-2216 GCA_964553485.1 uncultured Comamonadaceae bacterium | reverse complement strand
CTCTAAGTAAATAAATCCCAGCAGGTAAATCATTCAGATAAATACGAGTCTCTCCACCTCCCCAAAGCGGGAATGACTTGATCACTTTACCATCAATAGAAACAATCTCAGCGGTAGTCTGCTTTTGTGTATTCCATTGAATGCTAAGTTCATTTTTGGCGGGAACAGGATAGAGATTAGGCGTCACATTGGCTTGACTAACCTCAGGAGTTGAAAGAATGGTGGAATTAGGCTTCACCACAAAAAAGTGAGAGAAGGTGCTGACAACCACATTTCCACTTTCGAAATATGGGTAATTGCTCCACGTTCCGCTATAACCAGCTGAATTGCTTTCAGGATTAGTATCGAAGTAACCAACTTCTGTCAAATTCCCATTAGCGGCATCTTCTATATTCAAAATCCGGAGCCCCGCCAAGTAGTTGCTTTGGAAAGCAAAATTCCCAAGCACATATTGATTGTGATCAGAAGCTGCAACCGAACTCTCATGGTATCCAATGAGCTCCGGATTATCCAAGTCCTCAATATTTATGATGTAGGTGCGCGTATTAAAATCGAAGTTTAATTCATCTGTCTCGTCATCCATTAAAAGAATACGCTGGTCTTCAGTTACCCATCCTTGGTGAATGTAACCCACCTGATTTGGTTGAATTGTGGAAATCAACTGGCAGTCGCTTTTATCAGCACAATTTACAATTGCAACCGTGCCTCCGTTGAAGGCAAACACAACTTCTTTTCCAGTATAATCAGTATCCGGCCCGTTATACATGATACTTTGGGCGTCATGAGTGTATCCTGCCTCAGAGAATGAACCGGCCAAAACTGGATTTAATGGGTCATTGATATCTACAATGTGCAGCCCTCCACTAAAAGTGCTTGTCCCCACTCCATATGCGAAGCCCGTTTCTGTATTGATGATCACATTGTGGCTTTTACCAAATCCGTCGTAATAGGCACTTTCTTCAAATTCTACCGGTGGGTCTTGCACATCCGCCAACTGGGTCAAGTCAAATACTTGCATACCGTGATAATTGGCCTCAGAAACTATGAACGCATAGTCTCCAAACGTTTTGATATCTCTCCATAAATTTGGAGATGTGTGAGTTGGAAGATTACCCAAGTAGATAGGATTGGCAGGGTCGCTGATGTCAATAAATGAAGTTCCGTGGGATCTGCCATATAAGGCATATTCTTTACCGGTATTTGAATCAGTCCAGCCCCAGATATCGTTTCCATTGTCTCCTCCTCCTACTTCTCCAAGAGTCCTCACAGACATCAGATCGACATTGTCACAGGGGTATGCACCTGCCATTCCGTTTTCACACGGAGTTTGAGCCAAGGCAGAGATACTCAATACTGTGGCGGCAATCAATAAATTAAATTTCATGGTTGTGTTACCAGTTTTGGGAACGGCGCTCTAGCTCATCCATCGCAATGAATTCGCCGTGATTGAGGTTGTCCAGGGTTTGTGTAATGCACTGCATAAAATCAGACTTAATCACCTTGGTTCCATTAGGTCTAAACCCAATAACCTTGGAATGACTTACTTTATCATAAGTGATTTGAGCCACCTTCTTTTCCAGAATATCCAATGCTTTTTCATCGGTCTCTTCCAGAATGGCAGCTATCAATTTGAGTCTTCTCTCTTCTGTGTTGTTTGCAGGCATCGGGTAAAATTACTTAAAAGAATGTGCATGAAGTCACAATCTCGTTCTACTTTAATATATAGTTGAATTCCTTTTTACCCTACCGGGCATAAAAAAAAGGGAACAAACGTCCCCTTTTGAATACTGATTCTCTGAGATTATTTCTTCCCAGATAAGAATCCGAAGTTTTCGCTGTACTCCAGCATTTGCTCTGTAAAATCATCAGGGTAGGTCAATTGAATGTCTGTGATGTTACCGTCTGCATCCAATGTTGGAGTCATCTTAGGATTGATAAAGCCTCCATATGGAGCAATTCCGAGAGCTTCTGACCTCTTAAGTACTTCAGCATGAAGTGTCTGATCAACCTTCACACCATAGCCTTCAACCAAAGCTTTGGCTGCATCATAATCTCCTTGAGATTTGATTCGCTGTACTTCTTTCAAAAGGTCTCCAAATAGTGCTCGAAGTTTGTCGTAATCCTTGATATCATAATAGTGCTTGCCATCCTTTTCAACTTGCACAATTACTCCTTCATCACCACCTTTTTCCATCACCCAATGGGCAACCCATGCG
>CAZKMC010000293.1:243-3616 GCA_964553485.1 uncultured Comamonadaceae bacterium | reverse complement strand
AGAGATAGAAGTCTTTTTTGAAGAGACCTTTGAGGGAGATTTCCCAGATCCTGAAGCTTTAAATGATTGCCAATTATTGACAGCTGAAGGACCTTACTACAACCCTGATTGGGCATTGTGGTTGCAAGGGGTTCCAGAACCTTATCGCTATTACACAGTGCTTGACGGATCATGGAAAGACTACCCAGACGGCGCAGCTCATATTGAAGCAACATTGGTGAGTACTGAAAACCCGAATGGCGGGTTACTGGTTGATATTTGGTTCAATCCTGGAATGACCTGGGATGAGTGGAGCACGCAAGATTACCCTACAGGATACAAGGATGATTTTGGATTGGGTGGAGATTTTTATCAGGATTGGCTGTATTACGTTATGGATAATAACAATGCCACATTAACTGGTTGGGGAGATTTTGAGGGGAGTTCTTTCACACTTCAACATGCCCCGTCTAATTTATACTATGGTTATCAATTAGGAGAGGCCGCCAACAACTCGAACACCAATTACGGTAGTGGGGGTTGGTTCACTTTCTCAGGTATTCTAGTGGATTCATCCGCTGATTTCAATCAGGAATTGGTTGGTTCTGGAGACATGGCATTTGATCATGATTGTTGTTTACAATATGAGATAACTTGGACTTGGACTGCAATTGATTGTGCCGGAAACAGCTCTACGCATTCAGCCACAGTAAACTTTGAAGATTTGGGCGGTGTTCCTCAAGTCCCAGGTTCTCCAGGTGTTTGTCCTTCGGATTTTGATAATGACAGTCACATTGGCACTTCTGACCTGTTGATGCTACTATCTGGATATGGCTGCTGGATTGATTGCCAAATTGATTTGAATGGCGATGGTCAAACCAACACATCGGATATGCTAACCTTCTTATCTTCTTACGGAACGGATTGTGATTAATTCCCATTTAGTTTATTGCAAAAAAAAACAGAGCCCAGTGCTCTGTTTTTTTTTGTTCGTTTAAGCAAATCCACTTTTCCATTCTTTAACCTTGGTTGGGGGCAACGAATGTTTGAAGGGAAAAGCGAATCTGCCTAAAGGAATTATTATTGGTCTCAATTGAGCAAAGCTTGACGCCCGCTAAAGAATATTATAAGTCACACCAACTTGCAAAGTATGGTTGTTTTCCTTGTACACTCCATCACCCTTAAAAACATGTTGGTTCAAATATCCTAGCTGAATATTTGCTGCACTGTTAAATCGCCATCCAAGAGCGAAGAATAATCGGTTTTGATCCAAGACATTGGCTTGAATACCTTTTCCAAAGCCTAAAAACACCTCCTCATAAGCCGCTAAAAACAAAGTCTTGTCTTCCATCGTTTTATGGTTAAGCGGATAAGAAGCAAAAAAGCGATATCTCGCACGCTGCCGAAATCTGAAGCCATCAACTATTTTCTGACCTTCATTGTTTAAAGACACATTTTCAAGAAATCTCTGCTCGAGTCGGTAACGATGATTGAAATAAATCCTACCCGCTTGCTGCTTCAGAATCAACTGCTGCCAAATCCTGTGTTCGGTAAATTTCAAAGGAATAGGCTGTTCACCATAAGGGAATGACACTATCCAACCATACCCCGCAGTAATCAAGGCGTTATTCACATGGGCATCAAGTCCCACTCGCATGAGAGATTGTTGCCAATTCTGGCCCATATCACTCCTTCTAAATTGATATTCTGTATGTAAACTGAATTTATCATTCAATCGATGGTTACCGAAATACATGAACCAGGCATTGGATTGATTGACAGATTGCGCTGTGCTAAACACTGCTAATAAGCAAGTGGCAATCAACATCAAACTATATCTTTTCATTCTTTTGTCTCTAAACTATTAATCTAAATAATTGCCATTTTTAATTCTCCCTAAGATCTGATTATGCAGAGCGGTAGGGTTTAATGTGGTAGCCCTTTTTGTGAACACCGAGAAATACCCTCGAATAAATCCTGAAGATGACCAAACCATCCAGAATCAGATTCAAGACGATCAAAATCAACAGCGGAAATTGATTTTCATGTATATGGCCCAGCATAAGGTCTTCTCCGATAAAAGTAGGGGTAATCGGAAATCCTGCCAAACCTAGGCAAGCAATTACAAAAACAAATGCAAGTCTTGGATGTTCAAATGAATGTCCGTGAAACTCGTTCAATGACGTATCTTCTGAATCTCTTCTGAGCTTGTTAATGACAGCAATTCCAATGAATGAAGAAATCAGTATTCCACTCAAATATAGGTGGACTTGCTGAAAATCAAATTCTTCATTAAAGCCAATAGCGAGAGATTGAAATAATTGATTCACCACAATAAGAACCCATGCGGTTAGTGCCGATTTACGTTCTACAAAAGATTTGAGAATAAATATCAGTCCCGTCAAAGCAAAGAATTCAGGAAGATATCTTAACATGACATCTGGCAACATTTCTTTATTATAAACTCCATAAAGTCCCATTAAAAATATTGGCAACGCAATGATATAGGTTGTCTTTTCATTCATGAAACCGAATAATTTTCCAGCCTTTTTAATCGGGTTCCATAACAATCTACGCATGAACGCATCGAGGTTGAATTCCTTGATGCTAAGCACATACATTGATAATTTCAATTTATTGATAAAACCATTTGTTTTTTGAACGGCAGGTGGACTAAAGTGAAAAAACTGATCATGAATTCTATAGCTAAGAACTGACGGAGAGATGAGCAACTGATGCGTTCTTAGCAAGGCATTTCCTGCAAAATGAGCAACAGCAAGCATATGCCATCCAAGCGCGACCTCCAAAAACATGATTCCAATTTGTGCAATTGAAGAATAGGCTATTTGAGTTTTCACGCTTGACTGCACACGCGCAATTAATGTCGCAACTATGCATGTTGCAATGCCGATTGCTCCAATAATTACATGAAAAATTAGATTGTCTTCCCAGTAAGGAGCCGTGCGGATCAGCAAAAACACACCGATATGTACTGATAGCGCACCATAAAAAATTGCACTAGAAGTGGTGGGCCCTTCCATTGCTCTTGGCAACCAAGAAGAAAACGGAATTTGAGCTGACTTTACCATTGCGGCAATCAAGAAAAGTGCAGGAATGAAGTAAGCATAAAATCCATTATTCATCATGTGAGCCTGAGCATTTTCTAAACCTGTCACTTCATGAAAGTTCATACTATGCCCAAAATAATGATGGCAGACCCAAACTCCTAGTAACAATGACACATCTGCTACGCGGTAAAGCGAAACCACTTTCAATGCATTTTTCACAGGTAGATATCTTTCTCTGTAAAATCCGATTAAGAAAAAGGACGTAACTCCAAGAATTTCCCATCCCACGAATAAGACTTCCAGATTGTTTGCCAGCAAAACTGTCA
>CAZKMC010000293.1:0-233 GCA_964553485.1 uncultured Comamonadaceae bacterium | reverse complement strand
TGAAAAATCGCTTATACCCTTTCTCACGGTGTAAGTAATAGCGACTAAAAACCAAAATCACTATAGTTAAGAAAGTTGAAACCAAAGCATAAACAAGAGAATACTTGTCCAGAAATAGGTTTACAGCAAATTCAGTTTCAGAAGCTTTATACAAAACTGGTCCGTCATAAAGAAGTGGCTCAAAACCATTTTTTACAAAGAGACCTGTAAGTCCAAATAAAGCGATCATGTTC
>CAZKMC010000292.1:2084-3616 GCA_964553485.1 uncultured Comamonadaceae bacterium | reverse complement strand
TTGCAGAGGTATTGCAACGATTAACATGAGCATTGTGGAAAATTAGGGTGAAGAGGGAATTTGAGAGCATTGCCAAAAGATAACTTTGGAATACATCAGTTCAATCAGACACATGACCATGAGTTCAGCAGAGATCAATGCTTTGATAACACTTCTAGAAGATCCGGATGAGTCAGTATATAATCATATTCGGAGTGAGATTATTGCCAGAGGTGTTACAATGGTGCCTCAACTAGAAAAATACTCGGAGTTTAATACGTTTGGCTTGCTGTTCCAGAAACGAATAGAAGACCTGATCCATTCCATTCAATATAAGGGTGTTCAAGACAAGCTTGCCGCTTGGTGCCTAGATGAAAATAACGATCTGCTTGAAGGCGTTTTGCTCATTAACCAATACCAATACCCTTCATTCGATTTTGCCGAAATGAAGGCTACTATCAGCAAGATTAGACAGGATATTTGGTTAGAACTGAATGATGAACTCACAGCTTTGGAAATTGTGCATGTCTTCAACCACATCCTTTTCACTGTTCATGGCTTTCAGGGAAATAAGACTAACAGTGTGGCTCCTGAGAATTCATATATGGCTGATGTTCTTTCAAGCAAAAAAGGAAATCCGCTTTCCCTCGCCATTTTGTATCAAATATTAGCCAATAGCCTTGAAATTCCTGTGTACGGAATAAACCTTCCTAACCACTTTATCTTAGCATATTTGGACGAAAACCGTCTTGGCCTTCCTTCTGTTCAGGATGAAGACAAAGGGGCATTATTTTACATCAATGCGTTTGCAGAAGGAAGCATCATGCACAAGAACGAGGTAGATACTTTTCTATATCATTTGGAACTTCCACAAGAAGATCACTATTACCGTCCTTGCAGCAATTTAGAGATCCTAAATCGGATGATCAATAATTTGATGTTTGCTTATACTCAGCAAGGAAAAAAGAAAAAGGTTCTGGAATTAAAGGCCCTACAACAACTTATTCCAGTAAAAGTTAGCGAAGAATAGCGCGAACTGTGGCTGCTATAATTTTTAAGTCCTTCCAAAACGTACGATCACTTACATAACGCCTTTGCAGAGCCAATTTCTTAGGCAAAATATGCTGGGTGTAGTGTGTCTCAGGATTATCGGCGCTTTTTAGTTCAATATCTTCATCTACATATTCGATAGAAGCATAATCTGTTAGCCCTGGCCGGACAGAAAAAATGACTTTGTCGCTGTCAGAATAGAAAGGGAGGTATGCTGGAACTTCTGGACGAGGGCCTACCAGACTCATATCGCCAATTAGAATATTCCAAAGTTGAGGCAATTCATCAAACTTATATTTACGTAGGTAAAATCCAGCATTGGTAACTCTTGGGTCTTTTTCGCCTACGGTCAATTGTCCGTGTTTTTCAGAATCGGGTTTCATAGTTCGAAACTTCAGAATTTTAAATCGTCGCTGATTTTTCCCAATCCGAAGTTGCCTAAAAAACACTCCTCCTTTACTATCGAGAATTACCCAAAAAGAAATCAGAATGAGTAAAGGACT
>CAZKMC010000292.1:0-2074 GCA_964553485.1 uncultured Comamonadaceae bacterium | reverse complement strand
AATCAATGAGGCAAAGCTCATAAGAATATCAAAAGTCCTTTTCACTTTAGTAAACTCGAGATTGCGCTCTTAATAGTATCTGCCACACGTTCAATTTGTTGGTCAGTGATTCCCATAAATACAGGAAGTGAGATCTCATTTTGATAATGTCTCATCGCATTGGGGAAATTATCTACTGACCATCCTTGTTGCTTGAAGGCTGTGAGCAGTGGAAGAGGCTGGAAGTGAACATTTACTGCCACACCTTCTGTTTGTACGAGGTGGATAATTTCATCGCGCTGGCGCTCACTAATCCCTTGAACACGAAGCATGTACAAATGATAAGAGCTTTCAGCTGTATCCGTTTTGAACACAGGAGGAATGAACCAAGCTTCATTTTCAAAATGTTTGGTATATAATTCACAGCACTTCTTTCTCCAATCAAGTGTCTCTTGGTATCGCTCTAATTCTACAAGACCAATTGCTGCATGGATGTCCGTCATGTTGCACTTAAAACCGTGTTCGAGAATATCATATCTCCAATCCGTACCCTGCGTCTTGGCCATTGCATCTTTCGATTGGCCATGCAACGACATACGGTTCATGTCCTTCCAAAGCTCCGCATTATCAAATCCTTCTGGAAGATTTAACACCAATGCACCACCTTCTGCAGTTGTGAGATTTTTGACCGCATGGAATGAAAATCCTGAAACATCCGCTTGACTCCCAATGCGTTTTTTATTGAAGGTTCCTCCAAAGGAATGCGCGGCATCAGATAAAAAGAGAGGTCTTTGAAGAGTTTCTTGTCGAGAATTGCTGGCTGAGACCTGACGAGTTTTGAGCAAATTCATTATTCCGTCATAATCCACAGGCATTCCTCCAATATCAACCGGCATCACCACTTTTGTTTTTGACGAAAGGAGCGGTTCAATGCAAGCAGCATTGATCATTGGATTTTCTAGACAAGAGTCAACAAGAATGGCCTTTGCTCCAACATGATGAACAATATTAGCTGTAGCAGCGTAAGTGTATGCCGGCACGAGCACTTCGTCTCCAGGACCAACACCCCACCAACGAAGCATCAGTTCACATGCATTTGTCCAGGAGTTCAGACAAATCACGTTGTTTGCTTTCACGTAATCGGATATCCCTTTCTCGAGTGCGCGGGTTTTGGGGCCTGTTGTAATCCATCCGGACTTCAGGACTTCGGTTACAGCGTCAATCGTTTTCTGGTCGATGTGAGGTGGGGAAAACGGAATGCGCTCTTTGTTCATTTGACAAAAATAGGTAGAATCAAACTGTAACGAAATGAAATGTCGGTAATGTCTTGACCTTAGAGTGAATTTGTACCTTTGAAAAAACGCTTAACATGTGGACAGAAAAAGATAACAAGCTTGTCCGTGAATTTCGATTCTCAGATTTCAAAGAAGCATTCACTTTCATGACAAGAGTTGCCTTTGTGGCAGAAGAACTAAAACATCATCCCAACTGGGTAAACAGTTGGAATTATGTTCGCATTGAGCTAAACACGCACGACGAAGGAGGAATAATTACCTCCAAAGACCGGGAATTTGCTCAACGCGTAGATGAATTGTTGAAGTGATTCTGGTTAGCGAATGAGATAGCGCACAGAAAGTGCACCACTGTTTCCAAGAAACCCAGAATATCCAAAGTTAATAGAGGGTTTCCAGTCGATACTTACACTGAATGGGATCTCCTGAATGTCATATTCAATTCCAATGATTCCGTCAACCCCAACCACTGTGTAATTGCTATCGTCATCAAACCAAGGGTTGTTGTTGTTTTTCCCATTCCAAAAACCAACATGTCCTCCAGCTCCATAGAACCAGAACAATCCTTTTGTGTTAAATGCATCGGCATGTCTTTCATACAAACCTGTGACCAACAACCCTTGCCACCTGCTCGAAAGGATTCCTTCCAAAGCATCCTGTGAGTTAATAAAATGTTTGACCGTTACACCATACCCAAAGCCTCCACGAACTCCGACAGCAGTCTGATAGTCTTGACCAAATAGTACTGTAGATAAACAGAGCGATAAAACGACAAGTATTGTTTTCATTCTACTAGGTTTTTA
>CAZKMC010000291.1:0-3619 GCA_964553485.1 uncultured Comamonadaceae bacterium | reverse complement strand
CCGAACTGGACCATTCTGGATTCTATAAATTCAAAAAATGCTTTGCCTGAAATCTGTGTTTCAGGTTCCTTAGATTCAGGATCATAAAACTGAGAAGCATAGGCCCTGATAGCGTCCATTTTGAGGCTAGTAAATTCACTTACATCAATCACAAAATCAGGATTGATATGATGATCTTGGATATAGTGGTACACGGCTTTTGGTCTCCAAGGAGACTGTGCCTGCCCGTCCAATGACGTTTCGACTCTTCGTAATCCAGCCAAAAAACAAGCATCAGAGACCAATTTTGCCCCTTTGGCGTGATCTGGATGTCTATCCTCTATGGCGTTTGCTAATACAATTTCTGGTTGATATTTGCGGATCATCTTTACTACGGCAAGCAAACTTTCTTTGTTTTGCTCAAAGAAGCCATCAGCTAGTTTTAGGTTTTCTCTGGCTGAAAGTTGTAAAATCTTGGCGGCGTTTTGGGCCTCCTGTAAACGCAAAGATCCTGAACCTCTGCTTCCTAGCTCGCCCATTGTCAAATCAATTATTCCTGTCTTTTTACCCTCTTTTGCCAACTTGGCAAGAGTAGCTCCTGCTGAAAGTTCAACGTCATCTGGATGGGCACCAAATGCCAGGACATCTAATTTTTGGGATTTATTCAATTTCCAGCCAGTTTAAAATGATTTCATCAGTGGGTAATACTTGAGGAGAGAGATCCTTAATCAAATGTCCGTCTTCATCTATAAGAAACTTGTGGAAGTTCCATTGTACTTCATGATTACCTACTCCATTTCTTTCTTTTTCAGTAAGCCAAGTAAAGATTGGATGTTGCTCAGGACCTTTCACATGTACTTTTTCCATCACTGGAAAACTCACTCCATAATTCTTCTGACAAAAAAGGGAAATTTCCTCAGCTGTACCTGGTTCTTGATTGCCAAAGTTATTGCACGGAAATCCTAAAATCTCAAACTTGACGCCACCTTGTGAATCATACAATTCCTGCAGTTGTTCATATTGCGGGGTCAAACCACATTCCGAGGCTGTGTTTACAATCAACACCTTCTTGCCCTTGAGACTTAATAGATCGAAAGGCCCCCCTTCTAACGTATTGATTTTGAAATCGTACAGTGTTTTCATTTTCTTAGTTAAATCCAAAGAATCTGGAATGGAATCTGGAATAATTTGAATGGATGCCATTCCAATTAAGGATAATCCCATGAATGC
Organism: uncultured Comamonadaceae bacterium; assembly: GCA_964553485.1. GTDB lineage: Bacteria > Bacteroidota > Bacteroidia > Flavobacteriales_D > Sanyastnellaceae > CAZKMC01. The sequence continues at coordinate 2,410 of CAZKMC010000291.1, read as the reverse complement.
AACGGCAAGTAATTTCAAGTAAGCTGATTTTTTCATTGTGGTAAAAGTACAAAGTTCAAAACCTTCCACAATGTTAACGTACGCTTCTCGTTTTATGCTTATTCATTATATGCTGTTTAGAACTTTTTGCATTCTATTCAGTACAAGGGGCACAATGAGGTTTATTTTTGCCCAACTCTATTTGCTTATGCTCAGTCGTATCACAGCTTTTATTGTGGGCCTTTCTTTGGCTATTGTTGTTACCTCCCAAACAACACCTCAAATTGACGCTATTGGCGGTGGATTTGAAGAAAACCTGGAGGAAGTGCTCGCTGCAGAAGGTGACGCGAATGAATCCATGGTGTCCAACACTGAAAAGATCAATGCTGTTTGGGATATCAATGACAGCCTTCAATTAATTCCCGCTTATGACGTGTACTGCAAATGGGACACGCGTAACATCCATTCTTACGACTTCGATTACAAACAATTGCATGACACTGTTGCAATGGTATTGCGCTACGAACACTGTGATTTTGCTAATCCATTTAGCGGAGGTGTAACTTCAGATTTTGGACATCGAAACAGCAAATATCATTACGGCATTGACATCAAACTGTATAAAGGTGATCCTGTAGTCAGCGCTTTTGAAGGCGTTGTAAGAATTGCTCAATATTCTAGCTCTTACGGAAATGTAGTTGTGGTAAGACACAACAACGGGTTAGAGACTTTATATGCACATTTGTCAGCACGTAAAGTTGTGCCCGGAGACCATGTGGAAGCAGGACAAGTCCTAGGGCTTGGCGGCAACACAGGAAGATCAACAGGTTCACACCTTCATTTTGAATGTCGTTACAAAGGCGAACCAATTAACCCAAATGACATCATTAATTGGGAAATCGGGGAACTGATGACTGACACCTTGCTTCTTAACGCTTCTCATTTTGAATATCTGAAAGAAGCGCGTGCTAAGAAATACCACAGAATTAGAAGTGGTGATTCACTATCAAGCATTGCAAGAAAATATGGCACTTCCGTGGGCACCTTATGTCGCCTCAATGCTATGTCACGTAACAGCACTATCTACGCTGGCCGAACCATTCGCGTCCGTTAAGTCAAACATTTTTTTCGTTATCTTTTGAACAAGGGCCTAACACATCTGTTTTGAGATGGTGTATGAGCTTGTCATGCGCACTTTACACTCAGTAAATGTCTCAAAAGGTAATTGTAATAGGTTCTGGATTTGCTGGATTGTCCGCAGCTACAGTTTTGACTGAAAAAGGCTATGACGTTACCTTGGTAGAAAAAAACAACTCACCAGGTGGAAGAGCACGTTCCATGGTTGTTGATGGCTTCACTTTCGATATGGGGCCAAGCTGGTATTGGATGCCAGACGTATTTGACAATTACTTTGAGCGTTTTGGAAAAAAAGTCTCCGATTATTATCAATTAGAAAGGCTTGACCCAAGTTATACGGTCTATTTTGAAGATGGTCCGTTCGAAGTACCAGCTGGATTGGAGGCAGTCATTTCAAAATTCGAATCTATTGAAACAGGTAGTGGTGAAAACCTGAGAGCGTTCATGAAAGAGGCTCAAATCAAATATGAGATTGGAATGGGCACTTTCGTTCATAAACCTTCTCATTCAATTTTGGAATTCGCTGACTGGAAAATGGCAAGAGATGCAGTCAAACTGCATCTTTTCAAATCATTCAGTTCGTATGTCCGGAAATATTTCGCAAATCCTAAACTTCTCGAACTAATGGAATTCCCGGTGCTCTTTCTTGGGGCCAAACCGGAAAAAACCCCCGCTCTATACTCTTTAATGAATTATGCAGATGTAGTCCTTGGAACTTGGTATCCAATGGGTGGAATGCATAAAATCGTAGAGGGAATGGTGAGTTTAGCTAAAGAAAAAGGAGTGAAGTTTCTTTTCGACGCTCCAGTTGAAAAAATTGAAATCGAAAAAGGAAAGGCCAAAGGAGTTTGGATTAACAATGAACTGCATCCTGCTGACGCTATTGTAGCTGCTGCTGATTATCACCATGTGGACCAAAATCTAATTGATCCTCAATGGCGCAGTTACTCCAAACAGTATTGGGATAGACGAACCATGTCTCCAAGTAGTTTGCTTTTTTATCTGGGATTGGATCGGAAAATCCCAGGACTTGAGCATCACAATTTATTCTTCGATGCAGATTTCAAAGGTCACGCAAAGACTATTTACGACACACAGGAGTGGCCAGATAATCCACTTTTTTATGCTTGTTGCCCAAGTAAAACTGATCCTTCTGTAGCTCCAAATGGCCAAGAAAATCTATTTCTATTGGTTCCGCTTGCTCCAGATTTAGACGGGGACGAATCAACAAGAGAGAAATATTTTGAAATGATGATCAATCGAATGCAAATGCACTTGAACACTAACATTCGTG
>CAZKMC010000290.1:0-3619 GCA_964553485.1 uncultured Comamonadaceae bacterium | reverse complement strand
CACAAAAAAACCCTCGTAAATCAACGTTTACAAGGGTTTCAGTGATGTGTTGGCGGTCTGGACGAGACTCGAACTCGCGACCCTCTGCGTGACAGGCAGATATTCTAACCAACTGAACTACCAGACCAATTCTAAACAAGCTGCCGAAACAGACCCGTTTCACTTCCTTTGAAGCGAGGACAAAAATAGTCCAATCATTATTCTTCGCAAACCTTTACGCAAGATTTTTCAAAAAAGTTTTTGCCGCTTGATCAAATATTGCAACATGATTGGGTTAACTCCCTCATTTACATCGGATTCAACAAAATCAATTTGGTATTGACCACACCGCATTTTTAAGTCATTTGTGAACTTATCCATCTGTTCGCGGTAAAATTGGCGCACATCTATCGGATTTACCTTCACTTCTTCACCGCTTTCTAAGTCCACAAACGTGTGGGGACGATTACTATAATCAAACTCCTTCTCCTTCTTTCTATCTGTCACGTGGAAGAGGATCACTTCGTGCTTGTTGTGCTTCAAATGCTGCAAGGCCTCGAATAACTCGTCCTGACGTTCAGAATTGTCCAGCATGTCCGTGAACAACATCACCAGCGACCTCCGATGCAAACTCTCCGCAACTTCATGCAAAGCTTTTACAGCCGCCGTTTCTTTGGGTGCATCTCCGCTTACGGTGTTCAGCACTTTCTCTAATTCGTGGTACAGAAAGTTGTGGTGGGCATGGCTACTTTTCGCTCTGGTACTCATGTCAAGCTCATTGGCAAACAAGCTCAAACCAACTGCATCTCGCTGTCGGCGGAATAATTCGATCAATGCAGCAGCAGCGTACACGCTGAATTTGATCTTATTGAAATCATCTCCATCTTCAGAAACTTCTCCGGGAAAATACATGGAGGCGCTATGATCGATTACCAACTGGCAACGCAAATTGGTCTCTTCTTCGTAGCGCTTTAGGAATAATTTTTCCGTCCGGGCATAAAGTTTCCAATCAATATGACGCGTGCTCTCGCCTGAATTATAAAGGCGATGCTCCGCAAATTCCACAGAAAAACCATGGAAGGGACTCTTGTGCATGCCGGTTATAAAACCTTCAACCGCTTGTTTCGAGTAAAACTCAAGCTTACTGAGCTGCTGAAACTTCCTTCTGTCAATATTGATCGCCATATGCCGAAAGTTAGCAAATCACTCACAGTTCTCGCGGAACTCGATTGCCATTAATTGTAAATAATAAGAATAGGAAGGTTTTTCAATCAACTAAAGAACTCAGTTGCACCACAAAATTTGGCTCCGGGACATTTCTTACACCGTTTCGCCTTTTTGAATTTCTTGCAGCATTTCTTCTTTCCCAGCTCCAAAGGCTGTTGTCCCAGATTCGTCGGGTCAATCATTTCCCATTGCGCATGTTCCACAAGAGTCAGAAGAGGGTGCTGTTCAAACATGTGCAAATGTGCCCACAGAAAGTGTTTCTCGCAATACCCTTTTTAGGTCATTTTTTGCGCTAAGCGCGAGGAGATTTTCATCCAGGACTCAACCGTGTCTCACAATTACAATCTTCCTTGAATCTACCACAGGCGCCATTATTATCAGCCACATAGTCAAAAAAAAATAATCTAAAAATTCATCCACTAATTTGTCGAATCAATCGACGGAATTGGTATATTCGACCTCCTACCAAAATAACTACTATGCGTTCAATCAAACTACTATGGGTGAGCTTGCTCTGTTGCTTCACCATTTCATCTTTTTCTCAAGTTACCGGACTTGAAGTTGAAATTGTTGCAGAACACACTGGATTAGTCGGAACATCAGACCTCACCGGTTTTACCACATATAAGATTTATGCTGTTTGCGCAAATGAAACGGACTTTGTTTCTTCTGTCTATGGATTAGATTCTGCTCCGTTGCTCATAAGCACTTCCACCAGTTTTTACCAAAATGGATTTGGTGGACTACTTGGAACGGACATTAACCCGGCATTAATTGGTTTTTTTCCAGACCTCGCATTTGATAGTTATGTTACTATTGGTAGAGCATTTTCTACAGATCCAGGGGCTGCTATCTCTGCCCAGGCAACGTCCAGTGACCCTTGGATTACAGCCTTCAATGCAGGTGGAGATATCGTCATAGACGGACAATTTGGGGGTGTTTGGTACACCATCTCAGGCGTGGAGTCTGTGAATGGGGTAGCTGGACCTGACTTTAAAGTGTTACTTGGGCAATTTACCACCAATGGTCTGTTCCAGGGGTATTTGAATGTCCAGTGTTTCGTCGAAGGAGATCAGGGCAATCAACAACAAATCGAAGGACTTCCTTTCTCCGGAGATGGTGATGCAGTTTTCGGTTGTACTGATCCAGAGGCAAGTAACTATGATCCCACTGCAACAGTAGATGATGGTTCATGCTCATATCCATGTACACTAGAAATTATTGACATTCTTATCACTCCGCCTACTTGTCCAGGCTTGAGCAATGGTTCGTTTACGATCATTGCTACTGGCGGACAAGGTGCGGTGACTTATCAATTGAATGGAGGGAACGTCCTCGCGGTCAATCAATTCAATAACAGACCAGCTGGTTCATATACCATAGTGGTCTCAGATTCTCAAGGCTGCACTGATACCGAGGTGTTTCAGGTAAATGGTCCTGAACAAATCGTGGTAGCTATCACTCAAGTTACTGCTGTTGATTGCAATGGCTCTTCTACGGGGGCAATTGATGCAACCGCCTCTGGAGGAACAGGTCAACTAATGTTTGGTTTAAGTCCGGGAAATTACACCCAAAACACCCCTGATTTTGATGGTCTTTCCTCTGGGAGTTATATCATCTATGCGATGGATGAAAATGGATGTACCGCACAATCAAGTTCGTTCACAATCACTCAACCTTTAGCTTTGAATTTGGTGATCAATGGATTTTCCAATGCCACTTGTCCAGACACTCAAAATGGACAGATTGCGGTTTTTGCAATTGGTGGAGCAGGAGGGATCCAATTTTCCGTAAACGGGGTTGACTTTCAGTCTTCTGGACTTTTCTCTGTGATTCCAGGAACATACACAGTCACAGCAATAGATAACAATGGATGTACGGAAACGGAAGGACCTGTGGTGGTTTCATATACGGGAATACTAGGTTGTACCAATCCAAATGCGTGTAACTACAATGAAAATGCAACATGTAACTCTGGCTGCACCTTCCCAGGATGCATTGATGTGACTGCCTGCAATTATGAGCCTAACGCTGGCTGTAACGATGATTCCTGTGAATATGATACTTGTGGAGGATGTACTGATCCTACTGCTTGTAACTACGATCCCAACGCGTCCGCAGATGATGGTTCTTGTTTAACTCTTGACGAATGTGGAGTATGCGGTGGCACAGGCACTGCTGGTTGTACAGACCCAACGGCTTGTAACTACGATCAAGGCGCCGCATGCGATGACGGCTCTTGTCTAGCTCTTGATGAGTGCGGCGTGTGCGGTGGAACTGGCACAGCTGGTTGTACAGACCCAGCAGCATGTAACTATGATCAAAGCGCCGCATGCGATGACGGCTCTTGTCTAGCTTTTGATGAATGTGGTGTTTGTGGTGGCACAGGCACTGCTGGTTGTACCGATCCTAA
>CAZKMC010000289.1:2810-3623 GCA_964553485.1 uncultured Comamonadaceae bacterium | reverse complement strand
CATATTCATTGGGCCCAGTAACGCCCAACATCACATAGGCCAGTTTATCTTCTGACCAATTGACTCTTTGTGCCCAAAACCTACTGATTCCAAGTAGGACATCAAAACCATGGTCAGCTAAATAACCAGTATCTCTAGTGTGTCTGACATAATTGTAAATAGCAAAAGCTATGGCCCCGTTTCGATGGATTTCCTCAAATGTAATTTCCCATTCATTGTGGCACTCTTCTCCGTTCATGGTCACCATTGGATAAAGCGCAGCGCCATTGGTGAAACCCAGTTTCGCCGCGTTTTCAATGGCCTTTTCCAAGTGGTTAAAACGATATACCAGAAGCTGTCTTGCAATCTTAGGGTCTTTGGTGCTAAGATAAAATGGAAGGCAATAAGCCTCGGTGTCCCAATAGGTTGATCCGCCATATTTTTCGCCAGTGAATCCTTTGGGGCCAATATTCAAACGGTCGTCCTGACCGGTGTAAGTCTGATTAAGTTGGAAAATATTGAAGCGAATTCCTTGCTGTGCAGACACATCTCCTTCGATTTGAATGTCGCCCATTTCCCATACCTGTGCCCACGCTCCTGCCTGCAGGGTCTTCATACTATCGAACCCTTCCTGAAATGCTCTGGTTGCGGCATTTTTTGATTGCTCATCCAGCTCGGATTTGCTGTAGTTCAGACTATTACAAAGTCCTACATACTTTTCAATGTGATTATTAGCTCCGGCCTTAATTTGACCGGTCCAAGTTTGTGCTGCAAACGATGCGGAAGACTCCACTGAAGGAACTTCACCCAAAGTGCATTTGTTCTTCATGGTTA
>CAZKMC010000289.1:0-2800 GCA_964553485.1 uncultured Comamonadaceae bacterium | reverse complement strand
CATCACCAATCCGGAATTCGTATCGGCAAACCCACTATCGAACTCCCAAAACCCAGCCTCCCAGTTGGTATCTTCATTGACCACGGCACTATCCAAATATGACTGCACCTTGACGTCTGCATCCCGATCTACGGAAAATGAATATCGAATGGCAGCACACTCGTCATCTGCCAACGAGCAGAGTCTTTCTGTGGCAACGGTAATGGTAATTCCTTCAGGGGATTTTGCAGAAAACTTCCTACTCAAAAGCCCGGTTTTCATGTCCAGAACTCGTTCAAAATCAAGCACTTCCCATGTGTTCAGGTCCAATTCAGTTTGATTTACCCAAATTCGAATTCCAATCCAATTAACAGAATTCAAAACCTTGGCAAAGTACTCTGGATAGCCATTTTTCCACCAGCCTACTTTGGTCTTGTCTGGATAATAAACGCCCGCTACATAACTTCCCTGAAGTGAGTCGCCGGAATAGCTTTCTTCATGATTGGCTCTTTGTCCAAAATGTCCGTTGGCTATTGAGAAAATTGATTCGGAACTACGCTGGTGTTGAGGGTGAAAACCCTTTTCAATAATTTTCCACGGATGTTCTTCGAGGTATTTTATCATAGGAGGATATCAATTTCTGACAGAAGGAATGGCATGTAGTTTTGCCAAAGTCATTTCATGGAGTCCAGAAATCACCATTTCTGCATTACCAAGAGCATCTGGAGATCCTACTCCCACAGTATAGAAACCACCGGCTTCTGCAGCATTAAGCCCACTAATTGCATCTTCAAATACCACACATTTTTCTGGGCTGACGCCGAGGAGAGATGCTCCTTTAAGAAAAACTTCGGGATCAGGTTTGTGCAGCGTGACCATCGTTCCATCTACCACTGCATCAAAGTATGAAGTAAGGCCAATGAGTTTGAGGATTTTTTTAGCATTCTTGCTGGATGAACCGAGAGCAATTTGGATGTTCTCCTCGCGCAGAAGGCGCAAAAAATCTTCAACACCTGGAAGAACCTCTCCTTGATCCATGTGTTCAATGAGTTTGAGGTACCATCCATTTTTCTTCGTCATTAGATCCAGCTTTGTTTGGCTATCTAATTCAATTTGCCCCAACTGCAGAATTCTTTCAAGACTATCCACGCGGCTAAGGCCTTTGAGAAATTCTTCATGTTCCGGAATCATTTCAATCCCAAGTTCTGCGGCTATGCGACTCCAGGCTTGGAAATGATATTTTGCGGTATCTACGATTACACCGTCCATATCAAAAATACACGCTTCAATCATGGGTTGAAAATTGACTTATGGATTGGTTTCTCTAGCCCGATCTCTCGACTTTTCAGCGGCTTCTTTGCGAATCAAACCTAAAATGAGCAACTCGGCACTAGCTGGGTTGGTGGCCAATGGAACATTGTGCCTGTTGCAGGCTTTAACAAAGTCAACGATGTCATTTTCATAATCCTGTGTAATCTCAGGATCTCTGAAAAATAAGACCATACCAAATTCCTGGTTTTCTGTTCGTTCACGAAGTTCTTTGTAGCCGCCTTCTTTTCCGGGACTCAAATGTTCCACTTCCGTATCTATGCCTCCTTGCTCAATGAACTCAGCGGTGAGACCTGTAGCCACCAGTTTACGCCCCCAAAACCAAGCTTCTCTTTCTTTTAGAAATTCCACTAGGGCTGGTTTCATAACATCGTGAGCGATAATTGCGATAGGCTTGTTCATGACAGTTTTTGAAGTTGCGGTAATTTATACCTAATGTGGTAATTAACCAGCGCATCAATGGGTTTTTTGATGAGTTGCCCCAATTTAAATCCATTTTCTGCGGCCACTTCTTTGATGACATCAGTAAAGTAATAGCCAATTGACCCTACGAAATGAACAGGGACTTCTTTCCAATTGGAGAAACATTTTACATGAATATCCACAAATTTATTTACCCCTTCTTTCACCCATTCCTTAACAAGTGGATGAGTGGAATGTTCTCCTAAAAAGCGCATGAATGAAGCCAGGTAAACGTTGGCATTTGGCTGGTGGTAGACCTTGTCTACGAGTATGTCTTTGGTCAGCTCGTAACGAGATTCAAAAGCCTCGAGCAAATCTTCCGGTAATTTTTTGTAGAAATACGCTCTGAGCAATATTTTGCCGAAATAACTACCGGAACCTTCATCTCCAAGAATGTAGGCCAGCGAAGGCACTTCTTCTGAGACTACTTTCCCATCGAAATAACAGCTATTCGAACCCGTTCCAAGGATGCACGTAATCGCAGGTTCTCCTTGATATGTAGAATACGCAGCCCCGACAAGATCATGATCTACGAAAATTTTTGCAGCTTGAAAAGCAACTTGAAGTCCACGTTCTGCTATTTTACAGAGTGTTTCAGTAGATGCTCCAGCACCATAAAAGAACACATACGTGACCTCTGAGGCAACTGCTTCCAGTTCTTTGTTACCGAGCACAGCGTTGCTAAAAATCTTCTCACTGTGAAAATATGGATTAAGCCCCATTGTCTTGTAAGTTCCGAGCTTATTCCCTTTATCATCGGTCATTAACCAATCACACTTGGTAGAACCGCTATCTGCTATCAGAATCATTGTCTGTTGTTTTAGTGGCTATAAACCTAGGCATTCAGTTTCATCACTAATTGTCCCACTCTAGCTGCATATCCTGCTTCATTGTCATACCACCCCATTAGCTTCACCAAATTGCCATTCGCGGCTGTGAGCTGGCTATCAAAAATACAAGAATGTGTATTTCCTATAATATCTACTGATACTAGCGGGTCAGTGCTGTACTCGATTATTCCTTTGAGCTC
>CAZKMC010000288.1:0-3632 GCA_964553485.1 uncultured Comamonadaceae bacterium | reverse complement strand
CCTCATCCAGAAGCATTTGCCTTTAAGAGTAAATATGAGTAGCCAGTTGTGATTAGTGGCAGTGAATATATGTTCTAAGAAGTCTGCGTCACGAGTTAGCGTTCCTTTTGAACCTACTCCTCCTCTACTTTGAGTGCGGTATTCTGTCAACTTGGTCCGTTTGATGTATCCGGCGTGTGAAATTGTCACCACCACTGATTCATCAGGAATCATGTCCTCTATACTAAGGTCGGCAGAACTGTATTCTATGTTTGAGCGACGTTCATCTCCAAATTTGTCTTTGATTTCAGTCAGCTCATCTCGAATGATCTTCATACGGAGTTCCTTGTTTGCAAGGATTTCCTTGTAATGAGTGATGATTGCCATCAACTCATCAAACTCTGCACGCAGTTTATCTCTTTCGAGTCCGGTTAATTTTTGCAGACGCATGTCTAGAATAGCCCTTGCTTGCAGTTCAGACAGTTCAAAACGTTCCATCAAACCCGTGCGTGCATCCTCAGGAGTCTTACTTCCTCTGATAAGCGCAATAACTTCGTCTAAATTATCAAGAGCTATAATTAAGCCTTGCAAAATGTGCGCTCGTTCTTCTGCTTTTCTCAACTCGTATTCGGTACGACGAACCACTACCTCATGACGATGCTCCACATAATAGTGGATCATTTCTTTCAAATTCAATAACATTGGCCGCCCTTTAACTAGGCAAATGTTATTCACTGAAAATGACATCTGTAGAGCTGAATACTTAAACAGTTTATTCAGGACTACATTAGGGATTGAATCACGCTTTAGTTCAAATACGATGCGCATTCCGTTTCTATCCGATTCATCGCGGATTTCAGAAATTCCCTCAATCTTTTTATCATTGACCATATCCGCTATTTTGCGGATCATCTCGGCCTTATTTACTTGATAGGGAATCTCATCTACAATGATAACCTCTCTACCTGTTTTGGTTTCTTCAAAGCGAGTTTTTGCTCTGATAACGACTTTTCCTTTTCCTGTTTCAAAAGCAGACTTAACGCCATCTACACCAAAAATCGTTCCTCCAGTAGGGAAATCAGGTGCTTGCACATATTGCATTAGTCCTTCAATGGTAATGTCATTGTCATCTATATATGCAACAGTCCCATTGATGATCTCAGTTAAATTATGAGGAGCCATGTTTGTTGCCATACCCACGGCAATTCCACTTGCACCATTTACCAAAAGGTTTGGGATTTTTGAAGGAAGTACACTTGGTTCAGTTAAAGAATCATCAAAGTTGGGAGTAAAGTCAACCGTTTCTTTATCAAGGTCGGCTAACATTTCTTCCGCAATCTTCCGTAGGCGTGCCTCCGTATACCTCATTGCTGCGGGGTTATCACCATCCACAGACCCAAAGTTTCCTTGGCCATCAACCATTGGGTAGCGCAAAGACCAGACTTGGGCCATCCTTACCATAGCGTCATAGACAGAGCTGTCACCATGAGGGTGATACTTTCCAAGTACCTCTCCTACAATACGCGCAGATTTTTTATGGGCTCTATTTGACAGTATACCCAAATCGAGCATACCATATAAAACCCTTCTATGAACAGGTTTTAATCCGTCTCTTACATCTGGCAATGCCCTTGAAACAATTACTGACATCGAATAATCGATGTAAGCAGATTTCATTTCATCGTCAATGTTAATAGGAATGATTTTTTCTCCCTCTGCCATTTCGTCCTTGATTTTGGTTTAGCACAGTCTTTGTAGAATGTACACGAAAGTATGGAATCAATGGCCTTGTTTTTAGCTAATGGAATCTCTTTTTTTCACAAAATTCCACAGTGCAATGTGAATAAAAAGCCTATAAGAAAAGGCCTATGCTAAATCCTCTGAATAACTTTGAACGAACGCCATGATTTCGGGTTATCTTTATCCGGAACGGCAATTATAAGAGAAAGGAAATTATATGGACGCGAAGTTTTCTCCACGTGTGAAGGACGTTATTACATTTAGTCGGGAAGAAGCCCTTCGACTGGGGCACAATTATATTGGGGTGGAACATTTACTTCTTGGAATTATCCGTGAAGGTGAAGGCACTGCTGTGAAAATATTAGAGGGTTTAAATATTGATTTAGGCCGACTGAGAAAAATGGTTGAGAGCAGTATTGGCAATCAACCTGCTAAAGCAACAAGTCAAGGGAATATCCCGCTTGTCAAGCAGGCTGAAAAAATATTGAAAATCACCTATTTAGAGGCTAAAATTTTCAAATCCCCACTGATCGGAACAGAACATTTACTTCTTTCCATTCTAAAAGATGAAGACAATGTAGCGACCAAATCGTTGCACTCTTTTAATATAGATTACGAAATCGCTAAAGAAGAATTTGAAAGTATTCTTATGGAAAACACCGATATGGATTTGCCTAAGTCAGAATTCCCTGGAACTCAGGATGATGACGATGATGCAGGATTTGGTGCCGGAGCATCTAAAAAACCCGGGGAATCAAAGAGCAAAACTCCTGTGCTTGATAATTTTGGAAGGGATCTTACCAAAATGGGAGAAGATGGAAAGCTTGACGCTATTGTGGGTAGAGAGAAAGAAATAGAACGTGTTTCTCAGATCTTGAGCCGGAGAAAGAAAAACAACCCTATCCTTATCGGGGAACCTGGAGTTGGAAAGTCAGCAATTGCGGAGGGACTTGCTTTACGGATCATTCAGAAGAAAGTATCTCGTGTGCTTTTTGGAAAACGAATTGTCACGTTGGATGTAGCTTCACTTGTTGCAGGTACTAAATACCGTGGGCAGTTTGAAGAAAGAATGAAGGCGGTGATGAATGAATTAGAAAAATCACCTGATGTCATTTTATTCATTGATGAAATTCACACCATTGTTGGCGCTGGAGGAGCAAGTGGTTCACTTGATGCAAGTAACATGTTCAAGCCTGCTTTGGCAAGAGGGGAAATCCAATGCATTGGAGCTACCACCCTTGATGAGTATCGCCAGCACATTGAAAAGGACGGTGCACTGGAAAGAAGGTTCCAGAAAGTAATGGTAGAGCCTGCTACTGCTGATGAAACAGAACAAATTCTTCATAATATCAAAGACAAGTATGAGGAACACCACAGTGTGACATACACTGAAGAAGCTATTCAGGCCTGTGTGAAATTGACTATACGTTACATCACAGATCGTTTCCTTCCAGACAAGGCAATTGATGCTTTAGATGAAGTTGGATCAAGGGTTCACCTTAAGAATATTAATGTTCCAAAGGACATCCTTGAAATTGAAGAACAAATAGATGGAATCAAGGAAGAAAAAAATCAGGTTGTCAGAAGTCAGAAATATGAAGAAGCTGCCAAGCTTCGTGATAAAGAAAGACAACTGATTGAAAAGCTTGATGCAGCTAAGAAAAGATGGGAAGAAGAGTCTAAAAATCACAGAGAAATTGTAACAGCTGACCACGTAGAAGAAGTGGTAGCGATGATGACAGGCATTCCAGTTCAAAGGATTGCTGAAAAAGAAAGTGGTCGCTTAGCTCGAATGGAGGATGATCTTGAAGGAAAAGTCATTGGTCAGGATCAGGCAATTCACAAGGTTGTTAAAGCAATCAAAAGGAATAGAGCCGGATTAAAAGATCCCGATAAGCCGATTGGATCTTTCA
>CAZKMC010000287.1:471-3657 GCA_964553485.1 uncultured Comamonadaceae bacterium | reverse complement strand
CACTAGGAATAACAAAGAACGGTCCTTCAGAAGTCTTGGCTGGTCAATCTGTGACCTATACTTTAACAGTGGAAAATGCTACAGATGGAGAAGTAACCAATGTGGTAGTAACGGATGAAATTCCCCCAGAAGTAAATTATACTCCAGGATCGTCTAGCTGTTCAGCAATCTTGAATGGCTCTACCCTGACCATTGATTTAGGTACTATTCCGGCAAACACAACTATAGAATGTACTTACCAAGTTGAGATTCCAGACAACCCTTTTTCCATCATCCTATTTGAGGACAATATTGAAAATGGAACAGGGTCCTTTACCACTACTTCAGAACAAGGAACGGACAACTGGTCTATTAGTTCAACAAAAAGCAATAGTCCGGTCAATAGTTGGTTTGCCACTGACCCAGACGGAATTTCGGACCAGTACTTGGCACTTTCAAACATTGGTCCCCTCACATCTGCCAGCGAACTTAGCTTCTGGCACAATTACAACACAGAAACAGCTTGGGACGGAGGAGTTCTTGAAGTGAGCACCAACGGTATTGATTGGACTGATTTAGGTGGGGCCATCATCCAGAATGGGTACAATGGTACCATTGAAGTCAATCCAGCAAGCCCAATCAGTGGTCAGGCTGCCTTCACCGGAAATAGTGGCGGATTTATTCAAACCATAGTGGACCTCGCTTTTTATGATGGGCAAATGATTGATATCAGATGGCGCATGGCCAGCGATGAGTTTGTAGCAGGCGATGGGTGGTATGTTGATGACATCAATGTGAATGATGCTCTTATCGATTTCATCAATCAGGCATGCGTTAGTTCAAATGAGTTTAGCACTTCGTGCGATGAAGTTTATTCTCTCGTACTCGAACCAAACTGCACCTTGATTACATGGTTTGAGGATGCAGATGAAGATGGATTTGGGAATCCAGATATCACCTTTATTGATTGCCTCCAACCTGTTGGATATGCAGAAAACAACCAGGACTGCGATGATACGGACAGCACCGTCTATCCCGATGCTCCCGGAACAGGGTTGGATATTGACAACAACTGCAACGGCCAAATTGACCCAGCTGAGAGTGGTGAATGTTTGGGCGATTTCAATGAAGATGGTTTTATCAATGTGGCGGATCTACTGATGCTTCTGGGTGAATTTGGTTGCCAAAATAACTGCATCACGGATATGAATAATGATAGTCTGGTGAATTCGGCTGACATGCTTTCATTCTTGTCTGTGTTTGGAACAGTTTGTCCCTAATAAACGAAGCAGATCAATAGGTTCAACCCTTTACTCTTTACAGGAGGATTTTTCCTGCTTTGATTTCATTTTCTGGGAGAATGATAGCTCAGCTGACGTGGTGCCTACTTCAAAATGTGGATCAGCCAGGAGGGGCGGTTAAGGTATATGCCGCTGACATTGACAATAACGGCACTCTGGATTTGATCTCTGCCAGAACAACCAGTGGAATCAACTGGTATTCAAATGACGCTGCTGCAATTTCACCCTTGCTCAGGAGCTGGTGCAAAGTGGAACACAATGCACTGAGTAATAAGCATAAAAAAAAGGGGTGCCAAAGAACCCCTTTTTTTATATCTAAATACAGACCGAAAATTATTTAGCCGTGCCTGCAAGAGTGATGTTCATCGTAATCGTATCATCAATAAACTTGTCTCTTACGTCCATCGCATTTGCCATAGAAAAAGCAACTCCAAATGCCTGACGATCAAACTGCATTGTAGCAGTCAATTTGAGGTCATTTGCACCAACAGTCATATTGGTGACTGTCGCCTTTGCATCTTGAGATACACCGCGGATTGTCAATTTACCTGACACAGAGCTTCCATCGTATCCTGTAATCTCGAAAGAAGCAGTTGGATATGAAGCAACGTCAAAAAAGTCTGGTGAAGACAGTTGACCTACTAGCGCGTCACGTCCTTTTCCATTTGCTGAATCATAATTTCCTTCGTCATCTGTAGTTGCAAGAGTAGTCATATCCACAATAATTCCTCCGCCAGAAATTTCACCGTTCTCTACTTGAATCTTACCTTCTGCAAGCGTCAATGTGCCGGTGTGTGAATATAGAGATGTACCTGCAACTTTCATCATATTTCCTTCCCATGCGATACTAGATTTTTCGGCATCAACGCCATATAATCCACTTGGGCCTGTTTTTACTTCTTCTTGTACTTCTGGAGTTGTCACCTCTACTTCAGGTGCATCACCACATGCCAATAACATCGTAGCTGCTAGAATAAATGCTCCGAAAAATTTCACTGTTTTCATCTGATATTGAATTGATTAGTTGGTTTGTGCCATTATTTTAACAACGGTGCAAATTTGCTTAAAGAGTATCACATTTTAGATATAAAGACAAAATATCTTTGGTGGTATCTTCAATTTTGTGCTTTGTGGCTGTTTGAAATCCATTTTCAACTTGCTTAAGAAGCCTGTTTGGATCTCCCCAGAGAGTTAACACACCTTCTACAACTCCTGTGATATCAAGATTTTCACTCATCCAGACGTTATCCGGATGGGTAAAATATGGAGCCGAATTGTGCATTGCAACCACAGGCAGACCTATGGCCATTGCTTCCAATGGAACAAGGCCGAAAGTCTCATTTGCAGAGGTAAATACCAAAAAATCTCCTGATGCATAAAATTTAGACATGTTTTTGACCGCGCCATGCCAGGTAATAAACGTGTTTAGCTTTGCTTTTTCTGCAATTCCTTTCAAAGTCTCCAATTGAGACCCGTCTCCCGCTACTGACATAGTTGCCAGTATACCTTTTGCATGCAAAGCCGCCAAAACTCCCAGGGGAGCCTCAATGTTCTTTCTATCTTCTAAGGAACTCGCGACTAGCAAATGAGGTACCCCATCTCCGTTAGTACGTGACCTTTTGATCTCAGGAAGCTCAACTCCATTTGGGACAAGATGAAGCTGTTGGGCAATACTTTTTGGCCATTTAGCCAAGGCCTTTTTATACTGCGAAGGTGATACAGCTACTAGTTGTGTTCTAGAAGCTTCATACTTCTTAAACAGCCAATTTCTGTCGGGGTCAGATTTTGAAAAATCAAACAACAAGGGATGATACAAGTGCAAATGAGAGACTTGAATTTTGCTCATTTGAGCCGGCAAGAGCAAAAAGCGAATGAGATCTGTCCAAACAGAATGCGAGTGAACTGC
>CAZKMC010000287.1:0-461 GCA_964553485.1 uncultured Comamonadaceae bacterium | reverse complement strand
AACCACTTTAAAAACGCCTCATGATTTTTGGCAAACGGCTTTCTGAATCTTCTTCTTTTGACTTCGAGATCTGGAAAATGGAGCACTTGAATACCACTGGCTTCTGCCTCCCATTCGTTCTTAGTTGAGAAGACCACTAGGCTTACATCATGTCCCGCTTCTTGCTGATGCTTGGCCAATGCAATGGTAATTCGTTCAGAGCCTCCGCGTCTTAAAGATGGTATGAAATGGACTATTTTCATGCTTTTCGGGTTGCTATGAAGTTCCCTCGAGCATCTAACACTTGGATTTTAAATCCCTGATTTTTAAGTAATCCCTCAGGTGAGTCTTTAGGGTCTACCACTTCATAAACCACCGTCCGAATTGTTGGATTTGAAAGAAGCTCGCCAAACCCCTGGAGCACTTCAATTTCATTTCCCTCCACATCCAACTTGATCACATTGGGAAGTGGGAGTCCGCTA
>CAZKMC010000286.1:3102-3683 GCA_964553485.1 uncultured Comamonadaceae bacterium | reverse complement strand
AGTTGGTCTTGGAGAGCCGGTATTTGACAAACTCCATGCTGAATTAGGAAAGGCCATGTTAAGTATCAATGCAGCAAAAGGATTTGAAATCGGGAGCGGAATTGATGGCACCTACCTCAACGGTTCAGAGCACAACGACGCCTTTGAAATGAAAGAGGGAAGAGTCCGCACTGCCACCAATCGCAGTGGTGGTATTCAAGGTGGAATAAGCAATGGAGAAGAAATTCATTTCAAAGTAGCTTTCAAGCCCATTGCCACTTTGATGCAAGACCAACAGACCATTGACAATCAAGGGACAGAGACCACCATCAAAGGGAAAGGCCGACATGATCCTTGTGTTTTGCCAAGGGCTGTTCCCATTGTAGATGCCATGGCTGCCTTGGTGCTAGCGGATATGATGCTGCGAGCAAGAAGCAACAAGCTTTAGGAGCGGCTAATTCCCATTCGCCATTTTTTCTGACCTCTTGCCATTTGACGAAACTTGGGTCCAAGGCTTTGAGTACTTTGGTATTTCAAGAAAACCGAAACCGATGAAAATAGCCACTATTCTTTCTATCCTTTTTCTTTGCTCGATCACTTCA
>CAZKMC010000286.1:0-3092 GCA_964553485.1 uncultured Comamonadaceae bacterium | reverse complement strand
AGGAAGTAAGCGCTGATTATGACCTGCTCATGAACGTGATTGTCAACCAGTACGATGCAGTGGGTATCAGCGCTGCAGTACGAGTAGGTGATGACATGTGGACGGGTACAGCAGGAATCAGCGCCGTAGGAGAAAATCTCACTACCGCATCTACTTTCGGTATTGGAAGCACCACAAAAACATTTGTCTCCGCAACCATCTTGCAATTGATGGAAGAGGGAGAACTCGAGCTTTCAGATCCTATCTCAAATTACTTACCGGATTACGAGAACATTCCCGGCTCACTCACCATCAAACAATTGCTCTATCATACTTCAGGTTTATTCAACTACACAGAACATCCGGATTTCGTTGAGGTCATATTTGCTGACCTTGAACATATCTACAGTCCAGAAGAAGTATTGAGCACTTTTATCCTGGAGCCCATTGCTGAACCTGAGACAGAGCAAACTTATTCGAATACAAATTATCTCCTACTTGGTATGATTATCAAGTCCATTACCGGCAACGAATTCTATGACGAAGTTGCAGAGCGTTTTGATACAGCAACCAATTACCCAAGCCTCTCTATGCCGCCATTTCAAACCGATATTTCCGAAATGGCCCACCTTTGGCTGGACACTACGCTCGCAGGTACACAGCCACAAGTGGATTGTATTGAAAACGGCTGGGCATTGAATAGCTTCTTCTCAGCAGCTCATTCAGCAGGTGCCTTTGCTGCAAACCCCACAGACATGGCCAATTGGGCGTATGATCTGTATTCCGGGAACTTGCTTCAGGAGGCGTCTATGGATTCTCTTTTCGATACGCACCCTTTCCTCCTCTTTGGTGTCATTCCTTATGGTCTTGGCGTTTTCAGTGCTCAATTTGGTTGCGGAACAACCGGATGGGGACACAACGGTAATATCATTTATACCTCCTCCATGTACTACCTGCCGGAATATGACTTGAGTCTATCTGTGCTTACGAATGACGGCAATCAAATCGCCAATGCTGGAGGAGTAGAAAACATTGCCAATGAACTAGCTTGTCTTTACATCGAATTCGTAACAAATGTGGAGGAAGAAAAAACTACTGAAATTGAGGTGTATCCAAATCCATCGGCAAACCTCTTCAATGTGAGTACTCCTTTTGATTTGACCAACGCACAAATTGAAATTTACAACCACCAGGGTGCGCGGGTACAGCCAGAAATTGACTTGCAGGGATCAGTTGGTAGTTTGGATTTTTCAGGCCTATCGGCCGGAGGATATAGCATTGTGATCATAAAGGATCAGCAGATCTACCGCAAGCAGCTTTTGAAGCTCCCAGGATAACGCCATTCAAAAGAAAAATTACATACGTTCACTCAGCAAGTAAGGTGGTTGTCAACAAAAAAAAATGAACACAATTTCAAAATGATTACAGGCATCGTACTTCTTCGTGGAATCAATGTTGGCGGGCACCGCAAACTACCCATGGCAGAATTGAGAGAATTGCTCAAGTCGATGGGCTATGAAAAGGTTTCAACTTACATCCAAAGCGGCAATGTGTTGGTCCAATGCAATGAAAAGCAGTGGCTTTCGATCGCTGCTTCCCTCAAAGAAGCCATCGATAAAAAATATGGATACGACGTTCCTGTGGTTTCTCGAACGCTTCAAGAGTGAGTGGAGATTCTCAAACACAACCCATTCATCAATGATCAAGATGATCTCACCAAACTTCTTGTGACGATTTTGGATGACGTCCCAAATTCAATGAATGCATCAGATCTTGAGGCACATGATTATGGAAATGACCAATTGAAAGTACTCGGTTCTGCTGTGTATATACACTGCCGCGAGGGTGCGGGAAAAACCAAGATCACGAATACGGTCCTAGAAAAAAAAACTGAAAGTCTCCGGCACCACCCGAAACTGGAAGTCGATGCTGAAACTCAAAGAATTAGCTGCCAATTTTCTAGTTAAAATACTTGGGGTGGTTTTATATCTTTCAACGAATTTAGACCTCCAATTTTCGTATCTTAAAAATCTACCAACCAACTAGTTATGGACTACGATTTTGAGACCTTGTACGAGACCATCAATGAGCTCACACAAAATGGCTATACAAATTCATTTGCAATGGAGGCTACCGGGATTCAATGCACCAATACCAAGAAATTGTACAAGCCGGAAGAATTGCTCATCATCAAAACATTCCGATTTGATGGAATGACCAACCCAGAAGATGAGGCAGAACTTTTTGCAATCGAGGCAAAAGACGGCACCAAGGGTACCATGGCCCTTTCATATGGAGCAGATTCGCCGGCGAATTCTGACTTGGTAAGGAGAATTCCAATGAAAAAATAATTGCACTTCAACAATGACCACATTTGAGGTTTGCGTGAGCCGATTTCGATGCCCATCTTGAGCATTAAACTAAAGCCATGCGTCTCTTATTTATTGCCCTCATTACATTGGCTAGCATCCAGCTGACTGCTCAATCTACTTGGTACGAAGTTGAAAGCGGAGTTTCCGTGCATTTGAATTGTGTCAGTTTTCCTGTTTCTGGAATCGGCTATATTGGGGGCGATTCACTCGTCCTTCTGAAAACCATGGACAGCGGTGCTACTTGGATGTTAGTAGACCTGAGTGGATTGGAGCTCCCCAACCCTGAAATTCGCCCTGTCGTAGATGTGCATTTTACAGACCCATTTCAAGGTATGATTGCCCTCGGTAACTATTCTGGATTCTATTTTACCGAAGACGGAGGAGAAACCTGGACCTCTGTAGACCCAAATAATAGTGGGTTTTGTCAGACACAAACCATTGATCAAGTGGATTTTGGATTGGGAACAACCACATTCCTAGGTGGCGGAGGGTGTTTTCAGGGTGGAATCATAAGCAAAGGCAACTTCTCCGAATATACCAGCACCACACTACCAGAGACTTTCGACACTGATGATCGCATCAACGCCTTTGCCTTTGAATCCGATGAAATAGGGATCGCCGTGAGCTCTACTGGGCGAATTCTACGCACCACAGACACCGGCGAAACATGGGAAGAGGTTGAGCATGACTTCACCGATGTCCATTTCACAGATGTAGAATATGTAGGAGCCAATGAGTATA
>CAZKMC010000285.1:0-3714 GCA_964553485.1 uncultured Comamonadaceae bacterium | reverse complement strand
CAACTTCAGTGTGAAAATCCGCATTCTACGTACTTCTTATGAGCACTTGCTAAAAGGCAAAACAGAAAATTACACTCCATTTAGACCGGGAATGTCTGCCACAGTGGACATTCGCACTGAAATTGAAAAATCGCTATCAGTGCCTATTCGAGCGGTTACAACGCGTAAAGATACCACCTCTACCAAAAAACGATACACCCGAAATAACGACGAAGAAAAAGAAGATATAGAAGAGCAAGACCCGTTCTTATGTGTATTTGTTATTGAAAATGGAAAAGCAATACTCAAAGTAGTTGAGACTGGCATTCAAGATAGCAAATACATTCTGATCAAAAATGGCATTTCCTCTGATGACCAAGTTATCACAGGTCCATATGACCAAGTTTCCAGAAAACTCAGCAACGGAGCAGAAGTAATGATCAAGGAAGAAAAGAGCAAGAAAAATGAAGAATAAAGCATGGCCTTGATACTCTGCGTTGAAACCGCCACCCGTAATTGTTCTGTGTCTGTATCTGAAAATGGCCAGTTAATGGGTGCCATTGAATTAGAAGAAACCGCTTATTCTCACGCTGAAAAACTCCACCTTTTCATTAGAGATCTACTCAAGGATCTCAAACTGACCCTGCAGGACATGGACGCTATTGCGGTTAGCAAAGGCCCTGGATCCTATACCGGATTGCGCATAGGTGTGAGTGCCGCCAAGGGGTTTTGTGTCCCTCTAAAAATCCCATTGATCTCAATAGCCACTCCCGAGCACATGGCGGCTGGCATCTTTCGTAAACACCCCAACGCAAAATGGGCGGCTCCCATGTTAGATGCGAGGAGAATGGAAGTGTATTGCGCTGTGTATGATAAACATGGCTCTGCACAATTACCCATAGATGCTAGAATTATAGAAGAAGACTTCTTTTCTCAGTTTTCGGGACAAATCGTCTTTGGAGGTGATGGTGCCGAAAAATGTGCGGAGTTTCTTCAAGGATCAGAAAGGACTTTCGATGGAACTATTCAAGCATCTGCTATCGACATGGTTCAATTGGCTTATGAGAAATTCCAGAAAGGGAGTTTTGAGGATGTGGCCTATTTTGAACCCTATTATTTGAAAGATTTTGTGGCGGGAAAGCCCAAAAAGCTACTCTAGATGCACCATTATATGAGTTATCTTCGTTGACATGGTGATGAAACACTACTGGATATTTTTGTTGCCTCTCTTGTTTTTGAACGCCAAGTGCGACAAAGGCGAATCGCAGATTCCATACCGGGCGGTAGATTTCGAGATCAATCTCAATTTACCTGCTTACCAGGACTTGGTGGTTCCAACCGGGTGGCTTTATGTGAGCGGAGGTTCCAGAGGTATTCTTATTTATCGCCATACTCAAGATTCTTTTGTGGCAATGGACCGTCATGCTACTTACAGTGTTAATGATAATTGTCGTGTAGAAGTACTTGAAGACAACATCACGGTCGAAGATCCCTGTTCTGGGTCCACTTGGTTGATTATTGATGGATCTGTCATGAGTGGACCTGCCACCTTCCCTCTCCAGCAATACAGCACCACTTGGAATCCTCCGGTATTGAGAGTTTACAATTGAGCCTGCCTGAATCACGCGTTTGAGAGTGTGATTTCGATTTCCTTTGCACCATTCCTCGGCCGAAAGGCCAAAAAAAAAGCCCCACATTACTGCGGGGCTATTGTCAAACTTGCAGGTTTAACAGGCGATCAATAACGATATTGATCATTTTTATATGGACCTTGCTGTGGCACGCCGATATAGCTAGCCTGCTCAGCAGTCAATTCTTCCAATACCACACCAATTTTGGAAAGGTGCAAACGAGCTACCTTCTCATCTAGGTGCTTTGGCAATGTGTATACCTTGTTCTCGTAAGCGTTAGCATTCTTCCAAAGTTCGATTTGCGCCAAAGTTTGGTTAGAGAACGAGTTAGACATTACAAAACTTGGGTGACCAGTTGCACAACCAAGGTTTACCAAACGTCCTTCAGCAAGAAGAATAAGGTCTTTTCCATTGATCGTATACTTGTCTACCTGAGGCTTGATAGTGTCTTTCGACTTACCAAAGTTTGTATTCAACCAAGCCACATCAATTTCATTATCGAAGTGTCCGATGTTACAAACAATTGCCTTGTCTTTCATTGCCTTGAAGTGCTCACTAGTGATGATATCTTTGTTACCAGTTGCAGTCACAATAATGTCTGCTTCAGCAACGGCATCAATCATTTTCTTCACTTCGAAACCTTCCATTGCCGCTTGAAGCGCACAAATCGGGTCAATCTCAGTTACGATTACACGACATCCAGCGTTACGCAAAGACTCAGCAGAACCTTTACCTACGTCACCGAATCCACCAACAACGGCTACTTTTCCAGCCATCATTACGTCAGTAGCTCTACGAATTGCATCTACTAGAGACTCACGGCATCCGTACTTGTTATCGAATTTCGACTTCGTTACACTGTCATTTACATTGATCGCTGGCATGGTAAGCGTACCATTCTTCTCGCGGTCATACAAACGAAGTACACCAGTAGTAGTTTCTTCTGAGATACCCTTAATTCCTTTAGCGATATCCGGATAGTTGTCCAATACCACATTGGTAAGGTCACCACCGTCATCAAGAATCATATTCAACGGTTGTCCGTCAAAATGAAGCGTTTGCTCAATGCACCACTCGTATTCTTCTTCAGTAAGGCCTTTCCAAGCGAAAACCGGAATACCAGCAGCAGCCATAGCTGCAGCCGCGTGATCTTGCGTAGAAAATATGTTACAAGAAGACCAGCGCACCTCTGCGCCAAGTTCTATTAGTGTTTCAATTAGCACTGCAGTTTGAATGGTCATGTGAAGACATCCAGAGATACGCGCCCCTTTCAAAGGCTGCGATGCTTTGTACTCTTCACGAATTGACATCAAACCTGGCATTTCTGCCTCGGCTAATTGGATTTCTTTACGTCCCCAGTCTGCTAGGGAAATGTCCTTCACTTTGTAGTCAAGAACCTGATTCTCTGTTGTTACACTCATGATATAAATTGTGCTTTTACCTTTTATTTCAGGCTGCAAAGATACAATATAACACTTGCATGCCCTAATGTCATAAAGGAAACCATTTAGATGTAAATTTGTTCATGTATGCCAGTGATCTTTCAAAAGGAGTGGCCTAGCGGCCGAAGAATGGTGCTTTGGCGCATGGATGAGCTGCCTGAAATGTTATTTTCCAAGCTGGAATTAAGAGCCGTAGAAAAGGCCGTGTGGCAAACTTTTCACCATTCGAAACGCCAAAGAGAATGGATTGGGTTCAGAACCGTATTAAAGGAACTGGACATAAAAGAAATCATCAAGTATTTAGCCAATGGGAAGCCTGTCATTTCAGACACACTGCATCTGAGTCCCAGTCATTGTTTGCCGCTTATTGGTGTGCTTTGCGGACCGGAATCTGTGGGGCTAGACATCCAAGACCCTCTTCCTAAGCTGCATGTCATTCGGAAGAAATACGCCCACCCAGAGGAATTGCAAGCGGCCATTGACAGTGATTCCGAACTGGATTATCTCACCCTGTTGTGGAGTGCGAAAGAAGCGGTGTTTAAGGTGTATGGTGAGGAACTCACTTTTGCCTCTGAAATCCGTGTGCGTCCATTTAAATTATCTGATAGAAAACTGACTGTTGATCTGCGCAAACCAGGGATGGAGCGGATTCATGAACTGGA
>CAZKMC010000284.1:3363-3726 GCA_964553485.1 uncultured Comamonadaceae bacterium | reverse complement strand
CGATTGTACAGGCAACGAAACTTGTTTCACTCAGACAATCACATTCGAAGATTTGGGCGACCCAATCCCAGGTGTGACTCCTGCACCGTTGGAAGTTGAAGCAGACAAAGGAGACTTCGTGATTATTCGCGTGAATCCTAACCCTGCTGTTTCTTACGCTCAGGTTGAGTTCCAGGCTAACGTGAACAATTCAGTGAAGATGGAAGTATATGACCTTAGTGGTCGTATGGTAGCTACCCTGTTCAACGGAACGGTTAAGAAAGGTGAGCGTTACATTGCCAACTTCAATACGAATAACCTTGAAAGCGGAATGTATACCATTCAGCTATACTCTGAGACTACTAAGCGCTACGAGAAATTGAG
>CAZKMC010000284.1:0-3353 GCA_964553485.1 uncultured Comamonadaceae bacterium | reverse complement strand
ATCAGAATAGAATACTAGTTTAAAAGCCGTCCCAATTTTGGGACGGCTTTTTTTATGCCTTTCAATTTAGTCACATAATCTGTTTTTCTTAAGAGGATGCCAATCCTTAGACCGTTCATGAATAATTAGTATTTGCTCCAGTTAGATGACGAAGAAGGGAGTTGACAGTTAAATGAAACGGCGAAATGCAAAGAGAGGGCTTTGCGTCTTCCTCGTGCAGAGCACAGAAAAATTGAACCTTAATTGAACAGAGGGTTTCAAGTTTGAGCGTAGTTGATGGCTTAAGAAAAACACAATGAAGGAAGTTCTACGGCCTCTCTCTGTATTTCTTATACATCTTGATAGCGATCATCAATAGAATTGCCACTCCAAGTATTCCAACAACGCCATAGATCCAGTCAATACTGTTGCGCAGAATAATGAGAAATACCACTGCAATAAGAATCACTGTAGGGACTTCATTGATGATGCGGAGTCTTGTGGAAGTCCAGGACATTTTTCCTTTTCCCATTTGCTTTAAAACATATTGGGCGTATTCATGATAAAGCCACAACAAGCCAACAAACACCAATTTAATCTGCATAAACCCTTGATTGAAAAGAGCGGTGTTCAGAATCAGCATCCATGTGCCGAAGACCGTAGCTAATATTGCAGAAGGCCATGTGATAGCATACATCAGTCTGCGTTCCATGATCTTAAACTGATCGATCAGAATAGATCTCTCAGGTTCAGATTTGTCAGAAGCTTCGCGATGATAAATGAATAGACGGAAAATGTAGAACAACCCCGCGAACCATGTTATAACAAAAACGACATGAAGGGCTTTTAGTACACCGTAGCTTATTTCCATGAGTCAAAATTACGAAGCTTTTTCCCGCACCTCATAGAAGGCGTGTATCTTTGCACAAAATTTGACCCATGAAAGCAAAAAAGGCCATTGAGACATACGCGCAGACAACACGCATTGTACTTCCTAACGACACCAATACCTTAGGGAATTTGATGGGGGGGCAATTGCTAAGTTGGATGGACATCAATTCTGGGGTAAGCGCTCAAAGGCATTGCAGAAGAGTAGTTGTAACCGCCGCGGTGAATAATGTGTCTTTTGATCATCCGATTCATTTGGGAGATATTGTCACCATTGAATCTAAGGTTTCTCGTGCATTCAGTTCTTCTATGGAGATCTATCTGGATGTGTTTGTAGAGCATCACACCACTGGAGAAAAGAAAAAATGCAACGAGGCCATATATACCTTTGTGGCAGTAGATCAAATGGGGGCTCCTATCCAAATTCCTGAAATAATTCCTGAATCAGAACTCGAAAAAGAGAGATTTGATGGAGCCTTGAGACGCCGACAACTTTCTTTGATCTTGGCTGGAAAAATGAAGCCTCAGGATGCAACGGAATTAAAAGCTCTATTTGTTTAGTAACGCTTCTACAGCGTTTACGGCATCCTCCAGATTCACGTGCAAAATACACCTGTTCTCCATGCCGTATTTGCATTTGTGGCCGAGCTTACTGCAAGGGCGTTTCGATCTTCCCGCGGGTTCCAGAATTAAACTTCCCGCTGCGGGTAGGTAGGGTGACATTCCCAAATTGGGTGTTGTACAACCCCATATTGAAACGATTGGAACATTGAATGCCGCAGCCACGTGCATCATCCCTGTATCGCCACTCAGGACCGCTTTTGCTTTTTGAATAATGGATGCACTCTGCATAACGGTGCATTTTCCAGCTAGGCTTATCGTATTGTAAGTAAATTCTGTCTGAAGTTTTTCGCCAAGAACAGCTTCACTAGGTCCTCCAAGTAATACAAGCGGTCCAGGGAGTTTGGAGCACAGGGTGTGCAATTGATCATCGTTCATTCGTTTTCCTTCATGAGTGCCTCCCATAGCGATAACCACGTATCCTTTCTGGAAATTTTCTGGGAGCTGTTCCCGTGTAAGGTGATCTGCCTCACTTAAAAATAATTCTAGTCCCTTCTTATCATCCTTGGTTCCGAATCCTGCAATGGTGTCTAGATAACGGTCTACGATGTGTTTCTCCGGCATGCGGTCAATGCCAAATCTCACGAGAAGCCATTTTTGAAGATTGTATTTCTTTAGTGTAAAGCTTAATGCTTTAAGTTCCCTCTTCACCATATAACTCCGCACGTTTCTGTGAAGGTCAATTACATAGTCAAATCCAATCTCTTTCAATTCTTCAATGACTTCAGCAGTAGCTTTTTGAATAGTGTGCACTTTTGTGATGTGCGGATTGCCCTGCAACAAATGCAGGAATTGCTTCTTGGTGAGGTAGTGAATTTCCACTTCGCCCTCCAGCTGTTCCTTCAGTCGTCGAACTACCGGAGTCGTGAGGACGATGTCGCCAATTGAACTAAATCGAATTACAAGTATGCGTGTGGGCTCCTGCATGGTGGCGAAATTAAATGAAATCATTGAAGAACGTTGCCATTTGCTACTTTTGCCCCATGCAATTGATTGATACGCACACCCACCTCTACCTGGAGCAATTTGATAAAGACCGCGCAGAAATGCTGCAACGGGCTAAAGACGAGGGGGTTTCGCAGTTTTTACTTCCGGCCATCGACAAAAGCACGTTTGATGTGATGTGGGAACTTTGCGAGATGGACGCCTCCTGCAAGCCCATGATGGGATTGCATCCTTGTTCTGTGAAAGATGATTTTGAATCAGAATTGGAATTTGTAGAGTCAGAATTGCGGAAGGGTAAATATGTTGCTGTTGGTGAGATAGGAATAGATCTTTATTGGGACAAGACCTTCCTTGAACAGCAAAAAACTGCTCTAGCCAGACAAATAGAGTGGGCCAAGGAGCTTAATCTGCCTATTGTCATTCACGCCAGGGAATCATTCGATGAAATATTCGAAGTGATTGATCAGTTGAATGATGAAAAATTAAGAGGGGTATTCCATTGTTTTACGGGCACTATGGAGCAGGCCAAGCATATCCTGGATTACGGTGGCTTCTACTTGGGGCTAGGAGGAGTTTTGACTTACAAGAAAGGCGGAATTGACAAGATTGTCCATGAATTGCCTTTGGATAAGATCGTGTTAGAAACAGACAGTCCATATCTAACTCCAACGCCTTTCCGAGGAAAAAGAAATGAAAGTGCCTATGTGCGAATTGTAGCGCAAAAACTCGCAGATTTGCTCGAAGTAAGTTTGGAATCAGTTGCATTGGCTACCTCTCAAAATGCCAAAGAACTGTTCCGTTTATGAGCTTTGAATGGTATAAGAATTCCCAAAGCTTGACTTTAATAAGAAGCAGTAATGAGTAGCAAAGCGGTATTGATCATATATACGGGGGGAACCATTGGGATGATGGAAGATCCA
>CAZKMC010000283.1:0-3749 GCA_964553485.1 uncultured Comamonadaceae bacterium | reverse complement strand
CTTGGAATCAAAAGAGTATATAAGTTAGTTGATACATGCGCAGCTGAGTTTGAAGCGAAAACCCCTTATTACTACAGCACGTTTGAAGATGAGAATGAGAGCATTCCTTCAGATAATCGAAAAGTGATTGTGTTGGGTTCTGGTCCAAATCGAATTGGGCAAGGGATTGAGTTCGATTATTGTTGTGTGCATGGTGTGTTAGCCGCAAAAGAATGTGGCTTTGAGACCATTATGATTAACTGCAATCCAGAAACGGTTTCGACGGATTTTGATACATCTGACAAGCTCTATTTTGAGCCTGTGTTTTGGGAACATATTTATGACATCATTCTTCATGAAAAGCCTGAAGGGGTGATAGTGCAGCTAGGTGGACAAACGGCGCTTAAGCTTGCAGAGAAGCTAAGCAGATATGGAATAAAAATATTTGGAACCAGCTACGAAGCACTTGATTTGGCTGAAGATCGCGGAAGTTTTTCCAATTTGCTTAAAGAGTGCAACATACCTTATCCGGAGTTCGGAGTGGTAGAAAATGCGGAGCAAGCGATAGAGCTTAGTAAAGGGTTAGGCTTTCCTCTTTTGGTAAGGCCATCTTATGTGCTCGGAGGGCAGCGCATGAAGATTGTAATAAATGAACAGGATTTAGAGACTACCGTTGTGAACATACTTCGGGATATGCCGGATAATAAGATCCTGTTGGATCACTTTTTAGACGGTGCAATTGAAGCAGAGGCAGATGCTATCTGCGATGGAAAAGAGGTGTATATAATTGGAATTATGCAGCATATTGAACCTGCAGGAATTCATTCTGGCGATTCTTATGCAGTCCTACCTCCATACAATCTAGGAGACCTGGTAATGCAACAGATTGAAGAATATACCAGAACCATTGCCGTGAAACTTGAAACGGTTGGTTTGCTTAATGTTCAGTTTGCTATCAAGGGTGACGTTGTATACATCATTGAGGCTAACCCAAGAGCCTCTAGGACAGTTCCTTTCATTGCAAAAGCATATGACGAGCCCTATGTGAATTATGCGGCTAAAGTTATGCTAGGTGAGGCTAAGGTCAAGGATTTTAAGTTCAACCCCCGGAAAGAAGGTTATGCGATTAAAATTCCGGTATTCAGTTACGAGAAGTTTCCAAATGTAAATAAGGAATTGGGACCTGAAATGAAATCCACCGGTGAAGCGATTCGATTCATAAAGAACCTTAAAGATCCATTCTTCAGGAAAATATACTCAGAGAGAAACTTATATTTGAGTAAGTAGAAATTATGGGTTGGGGTTTATTACGTACGCTTTTCTTTATTCTTCTGGGATATTATGTGATTCGATGGATTGCAAGATTTCAAGCACGCAAGCAATATCGTGAAGAACAAAGTAGAACTACAAGAGATTCTGAGAAGAAAAGTCAGGATACAAAAAACATGAACACTGATTCTATTGGAGAGTATGTAGATTATGAAGAAGTGAAGTAATTCACATCTATTGCTTGGGGCCATTTTTCTATCTTTCGGCCACAAACGTTTTTCTATGAAATTGTTTTTTCAAAAGGCACTTCCGCATATAGTTGCGGTGATTCTGTTCTTTGCTCTGTCATCCATCTATTTTTCTCCTGCTTTTCAGGATTACGATCTCCGACAAGGAGACATTGACCAATTCATTGGGATGTCCAAGGAGATCAAAGATTATCGCGCGGTATACGATAGTGATCC
This sequence comes from uncultured Comamonadaceae bacterium, assembly GCA_964553485.1. GTDB lineage: Bacteria > Bacteroidota > Bacteroidia > Flavobacteriales_D > Sanyastnellaceae > CAZKMC01. Next base: position 2,037 of record CAZKMC010000283.1, on the reverse strand, counting down.
TTTATGGACGAACAGTATGTTTGGTGGCATGCCAGCATATCAGATTAGTGTACTGCAATCTCGAAGCTTACCGGCGATGATCATCACTGCATTGAGAACCATATTTCCAGGTCCGGTTGGCACTTTATTTTTGGCGCTTTTATCATTTTACATTCTGGGTTTATGTATGCGAATCAACCCGTGGGTTGCAATGTTGGGGTCAATCGGATTTGGATTTGCCAGCGTCAATGTTCTCTATTTGGGAGCTGGGCATGCATCTAAGGTGATAGCTATTGCTCTAATGCCTGCGGTTCTCGGAGGAGTTGTACTGACTTTTAGAAGATCAATTGTGCTTGGCGCAAGTTTGACCGCATTATTTGGGTCATTACAACTAGCGGCAAACCACCTTCAAATGACTTATTACCTTCTTATTCTTTTAGGTTTAGTTGCGATTGGAGAAGGGATAAGATTGCTAGCAGAGAAGAAGGCTAAGGAACTTATGAAAATTATTGGTGTGCTCATGGTTGCAGCAGTGGTTGCATTGTTGCCAAACATGACCAACATGCTCACAACCTATGAGTATTCCAAGTATACAACGCGCGGCCCTTCTGAGCTGACCATTGAACCAAATGGTGATCCTATCGAGTCAAAAGTCAAAACAGGAGGACTGGATTTAAGTTATATGCTTGATTATAGCTTTGCCCGAGGAGAGTTTTGGTCAATGATGATTCCTAATGTCAAAGGAGGAAAGTCATCCTATATAGGGAATGATTCGGATGTCCTGAGTCATGTAGATCAACGTTTTAAGGAAGCCGTTTCTCAACAAAATGGGTATTGGGGTGATCAGAGATTTACAGGTGGAGCGTTTTACTTTGGGGCAATTATTATGGCATTGTTTATTGTAGGAATGTTTGTAGTCAAGGACAGAATAAAATGGGCCCTTCTGCTGGTTTCAGTAATTGCTGTCTTATTAAGCTGGAAAGATTACTCAGGATTAACCATTTTTTTTGCAGAGTATGTTCCGCTTTTTGACAAGTTCCGTGATACCAAAATGATGTTGGTTGTTATTCAAGTGGCTGCCAGTTTGATGGCAATTTTAACGATTGATCAACTTGTAAAAATAGAACATAAGTTTATTCAAAAACCGCTACTAATTGGGTCCGGAGTAGTGATGGGAGTTTTGCTTTTATTTGCGGCACTACCAACTATGTTTTTTGATTTTTTCAACGCGGCTGACTTGAGCCAATTTGATGGGTTTCGGGAACAGGTGACGGGAAATGTGGAACAAACGGCTTATTTAAATGGATTAATTAAAAGTCTGGAGTCTGCCAGAATAGGTATATTCAGAGCGGACTTATTGAGGTCATTGTTTTTTGCTGCTATGGGTATAGCCGCGCTTTGGCTGATTTCATTAAAGAAGATCAATTCACAAATTGTACTTGGAAGTCTTATTTTATTGGTCCTTCTGGATCTATGGACAGTGGATAGGAGATATTTGAATAATGATAAGTCAGGGTCTACGTATATCCATTGGGTCAAGACAATGGAGAAATTCTATCCATTCGAAGCCACGGCTTCAGATTTGTCTATCCTTGAATCCGAAGTTAAGAGCAGACAGTTGGAAACTGCAGTCCAAGAAATGATTGAGCTCAAAGAAGCTGAAATTGGAAAGAATTTAGATCGAAGATTCCCGAAAATTAAGGATGCAGCCAGATTTGGTGCGCTTAATTTGAATTCGGATTATCGAGTCTTGAGTTTGAATAACCCATTCAACAATGCAAGAGTCTCGTATTTTCATAAATCAATTGGGGGATATCATGGAGCTAAGTTGAGGCGCTATCAAGAATTGATAGATTTTTATCTCGTACAAGAGCAAAATCAATTTGTGGAAAATGCGAATTCAATTGGGCTGGATGCCGCATTTAAGAGCATGAAAATTCACAATTTATTGAATGTGGAATATTTGATTGCAGATCCTAATACGCCTGCAATACCAAATCGTCGTTCAAATGGAAATGCTTGGTTTGTAAGTGATGTCACTTGGGCAGATAATGCGGA
>CAZKMC010000282.1:0-3770 GCA_964553485.1 uncultured Comamonadaceae bacterium | reverse complement strand
TTCCACACTACACCTACGCCCACAGTCCTATTCTGATACGTATTTCTCCCGTCTAGCACGTATGCTCCAGACACAAATCCACCCCATTGAGGTTTCCATTGGTAGTAGATCACTCCACCTGCACGTTGCAAGTCAACGCCCAATTCTCTGAATGAGGAGGGTTTGTCGGCACCAGTTCCACGGTAGTTCTTTCCTCCTTCAGCTTCACGCTCTTCGTACCAAAGATCTCCATACCATTTACCTTTGAAGAAACCGGCTTTGACAGACCATATCGAGGAAGAGATCACAGGTTCTTTGGCTGCATCATAACCCATTCGGAATTGACCAAACCACCCTGGAATCGGTTCTACCTGAATCAGTCCGCGAATATTGACAGCCTCTGTCTGCTGGCCAATGGCCGAACCAGATTCTGTCTGATAATCGCTCAAAGGAAAAGTGTATCCCAAGGCTGCTATCCCTGTCAGTTTCCAACTACCAAGTTGTTTGCTCAAACCTGATTTCAAATACAAACTCCCGTCCTGAGGAGTCCAATTCACCAACGGAGCATTCACGATCACATTCAAATACTTGTGAAGTCCGTAATTGGCAAACAAGCTGATTGATTTGGCATCTCGGTTGGAAGCAAGCGGCCCAGTGGCTAGTAAGTAAGTGGAAGCCTTGTCTCGAGAATACCCCAAGGCCATATCCAATTCCCCTTGGGATTTTAAAAAACCATCAATGGCGCCTTGTGCAGAAGCTCCTACAGCTATCATTAAAAATCCAGACAATAAAAGGAAGTGCTTCATAGAGGGTATCGTTGTAGTTTCTTGCTCTAAATTTAAGTGTTCTCCATGCAGCAATTGGTTTGCCGTTTGAAGCGCCACAAAGATAAACGTCCACCTTCCTTCATTGTTCACAGATTTATGTCGGGAAAATCCACAACTTGAAAAGATAAGCGAGTAACTTGGTAACAATGAAATTTGCCATTTCAATTCGAAATTTCTGCTTGCCCATTGCGGTCTTATTCATGTTTTTAATGACCTCTTGCGGAAATCCTGTGGTGGATGGTTATGCAGATGTCATTTCCTGTTCTCACGGAGATTCGATCACTTTATACCTGAATGGTAAGTCTGTAAATAAGAAGCACAGAATTTCCATGACCAATTTGTCAGGAAAGGAAGTGGCAATCTTTGAATCTGTACTTTTCCCGCAGAAGATTTCAACTGAAAATCCCTATCAAGTTGGTTTCGGGTATAGGCCCACTGCCCGAATCAAAGTTCCTAAACTGCAAAGCGGAGTTTATCTGTTTGATGATCAGGTTCCTCTAGTAGTAAAAGCTCCATCTACACCGCAAATTGTGGTGGTATATTCCTCCAACACAGACAACGCCTATTGCAATGCCGGAGGCAAAAGCTTATACACCTACAATTCTGAAAATGAGGAGAAAGCAGATGTTGTATCCTTCCTCAGACCAATCGATTTACCCTTGCATTCCGAAGCTTTCCTGCGGCGTTTCAGTTCATTGAAGGTGGACGCCAGCGTAGGTTACGTGAGCGATATGGATTTGGATGAGTACTCAAATTTGGATGGTGCGGATTTGTTAATCATTCCGGGACATTCAGAGTATTGGTCGAGAGAAGCGCGAATGAATTTCGACCGCTTTATTGATGGGGGAGGGAACGCCCTTATCCTCAGTGGAAACACAATGTGGTGGCAAATTCGTTACAGTGAAGACGGTAGCCAGCTCATTTGTTACAAGAGTTTTGATAATGACCCAACGCTGGACACACTAATGAAGACCATCAACTGGACCAAGCCAGTGTTGCAATATCCTGTGATGGCCTCCATTGGGCTGGATTTTGAGCATGGGGGCTTCGGTAAAAAGCTGGACCAGGGTTGGGATGGTTTTAGAATAGTCAACGCAGAGACCCCGCTCTTGAAAAATTTTAATTTAAAAGAGAATCAGCTCATTTTGGTGCATTCAGATGAGTATGATGGTGCCCCCTTGGAGTTCAATGCGGATTCAACAGAGGTCCACTTACAAAACCCTCATGATTTCTATCGTTACGAGCTACTGGGATATGATTTAGCGTCCAGAAAAGAGCATTCAAATGGCGCCTGGATCGCCATGCAGAAGTCGGTAAATTCAGGCATGATCATCAATGTAGGAAGTACAGATTGGTGCGCTAAAGCTGGCATGGAAGGGCCAGACAAAGAGCTCGTGAAACAGCTCACTGCGCACATGATTCAAACTCTTTTGAAGAATGATCCTTCCCTGGTATTTTCTGCGCAAGAATGATATTTTTTCGTTGAAATTAAGCCTCCTTTTTTGGGCTAAAGCCCGAGGAATATTCTCAGCCTTAGTCAATACTCCCTTCTCAAATGCAAATAAATTTCCTCGGGCTGAAAGCCCAAATGAAAAGTGTGAATCCAAGAAATACTGTGCTTTGTAGCGGGTAAATTCACAAGCTATAGTTGATTGCTTATCTTCCTGTTCATATTCGATCCTATGAAACGAAAAGACTTTTTAAAAACAATAGGCCTCTCCGGAGCAGCCGTGGCATTACCAATTTCCGGAATGGCGAAACGAGCGTCCTTGCTGGCTGCAGGGGCTGATTGCAGTTTGGTTCCCTCAGAAACAGCGGGACCATTTCCATTGGATTTGAGCGACAATACCTTCTATTTCAGGCAAGACATTCGAGAAGACAGGGTGGGAACGCCGCTTCATTTGCGCATGCGTATACTTGGAACAGAAAATTGTGGTCCCATGGCAAATGTGCGGGTCAATATTTGGCATTGCGACAACCTTGGGAATTATTCCGGGTATGGAACCGAAGTAGGATTGACCTACTTGCGCGGCTATCAGATTGCCGATGCAAACGGTGAAGTAGAGTTTCTAACTGCCTTTCCAGGTTGGTATCCGGGAAGAGTTTGTCACATACACTTTCAGGTTTTCGTGAATTCGAATTATTCAGCGGTCTCTCAATTCACCTTTCCTCATTCGGAGGTGAATACTTTGTATGCCGTCAATCCAGACGAGTATCTTGACGGACCTGACCCACTTATACCAGAGAATGATGGAGCTTTCAACGACGGCTATGAGCTGCAACTTTCCACATTGGCGGTGACCATGGGTACGGACGACTACGATGCGTTTTATGAAGTGACTGTGCAAGGTGAGGGAAGTGTAGGCATCTCTTACCAGGAGCAACGAACAGCGCTTCAGATGGAGCTAGGGCAAAACGCCCCAAATCCATTCACCACACAAACCAGCATCCCATTTACCCTCCACAAACCAGGGAAAGTGCAATTGGATCTTTGGCATCCGAGCGGTCAGAAAGTCAAGGGTTTTGCGTTGGGACAATTGCCTTCAGGTACCCACCAGCATCAAGTGGATTTTTCCAGTTTGAATCTCGCTCCCGCTAGCTATATCTATCAAATGACCTTGGAAAATGAGGAGGGGAGGTTCACTACGGTGAAGCGCATGACGTTTGTGCAGGCTTGAGTTTTGAGTCTTGAGAATTGAGTGTGAAGTGTGAAGTGTGAAGTGTGAAGTGTGAAGTGTGAAGTGTGAGTGTGAAGTGTGAGTGTGAAGTGTGAGTGTGAAGTGTGAAGCGTGAGTGTGAAGTGTGAGTGTGAAGTGTGATGATGTCCGAACGGATTAATCGGTTATGGGTTTGGAAACTGGGTGTTTTTTTAGTGCTTTTAAAGGCTATAATTCTGAAGACAGGCCTACTGACTTAGTTCGCAAGATCGTAAATAGATTAGGTAGTAGCCAGTTTTCTTAGTCT
>CAZKMC010000281.1:0-3790 GCA_964553485.1 uncultured Comamonadaceae bacterium | reverse complement strand
ATCGGTATCTTCACATCGCTTTTCTCAGCAATTGTATTGACCCGTCTGATCTTCTTTAGCCGACTTGAAGGCAAAAAAGCAATCTCTTTCTACAGCAACCTTACAAAGGATTGGTTTACCAATACCACTATTAAGTTTATTGAGAAAAGAAAAATCTTCTATGTGGTCTCTGCTTTAGTGATTGCAGGAGGTATTGCTTCTCTTGCAACTCGCGGACTAAACTACGGTGTTGATTTCTCAGGAGGTACTACCTTCGATATCACTTTCAATGAAGACATTGATAACAACAAGATCAGAACCAATCTTTCTGATGCCTTTACAGAGAATGGTACTAAAGGAAATCCTATAGTTCAGACAAAAGAAACAGCGCGTGATATCCGTGTAATGACCAACTTCATGATCGACAGCGATGCCGATAATGTAGATGAGCAAATCAATAATTCACTTGAAGAAGGATTGTCTCCGTTGGTGCAAGGCACAGATTATAGAATTGGACGATACAACAAAGTAGATAGCACAATTAGTGATGACTTTAGAAGAGGGGCAACCTATGCAACTATCTTCTCACTAATAGTTATCTTCTTGTACATCTTCTTCCGATTCCGCAAATGGCAATTTGGAGCTGGAGCTTTGATTGCAATGATTCACGATGTTCTCGTCGTACTCTCATTGTTCTCAATCTTCTGGGGAGTTCTTCCATTCACAATGGAAATCGACCAGGCCTTCATTGCTGCTATTCTTACGGTAATCGGTTATTCGATTAACGATACGGTGGTTGTATTTGACCGTATCCGTGAGTACATCGGATTACACAGCAAAACAAAAACAGATTCAGAAATCATCAATAGTGCCTTGAACAGTACTCTTGGTAGAACCATCAACACATCTCTTTCAACCTTCGTTGTATTATTTACCATCTTCCTTTTCGGTGGTGACAACATCAAAGGATTTGTATTCGCCTTGATGGCGGGTGTGGTTGTTGGAACATATTCTTCCATCTTTATTGCTTCACCTGCAGTTCTTGACTTCACCAAACAACTTGGTGACGTGAAACGAGAGATTGGTGATACGAAACGCGACTAAGCATAATCGAATTCAATAAATTAAAAGCCTCCTCCATGGAGGCTTTTTTTGTATAATATTGTCAACCCTCAATCGATATATTGAACAGGAAATACATCACTTCCTCTGTTGAATAAATTATCTTTGCACCCATGGGAACAATGGAAATCGTATTCATTTTTTTGATTTACCTCATCCTCTTCGGGGCTAAAGGTGTTCCTAGTTTAGCAAAAACCATGGGAAAGGCCATCAGACAATTCAGAGATGCAACTGGAGATATTCAACGTGAATTGATGGACAGTGCCAATGAAATCAAAAAAGAAGTGGATGAAGTAGAGAAAAAAACCCGAGACATGGGCAGCGATTCCTAATGGCATATTTATTACTCATTGGAGGTCTTGCTGCTCTTATTATTAGTGCAGAATTTTTAGTTCGAGGAAGCGCCGGACTTGCGTTAAAAGCTAAAATCCCACCTCTTATTGTGGGCCTAACCGTAGTTTCTTTAGGCACCTCAGCACCAGAACTATTTGCATCCGTACAAGCAGCTCTTGATGGAAATCCAGGCTTATCAATAGGAAACGTAGTTGGTTCAAACATCGCAAACCTCGGCCTTGTGCTTGGAATCACTGCCCTGATCTATCCAATCCCTACCTCTTTTCATATTTCTCGATTTGACTGGCCAGCCATGATGCTCGCCTCCTTGGCATTCCTCGTATTGGCGTTTGATTTGAAATTTTCTCGGTGGGACGGAATCATCCTACTCACACTTCTGGTCATCTTTATTCTGACTCTTATCAGACGTGCACGGAAATTCAAAAAAATAGCGGAAGATTTCGAACCCGATGAATACGAAGAATACCAAGGTAAAGGCTATACATATCTTCTTGGCTTTTGTTTGATGGGAACAATCGGACTGTACTTTGGAGCTGATTGGTTTGTTCAAGGAGCTGAGGAAATTGCAGTAGATTTTGGGGTTAGCGATCGTATCATAGGCCTCACAGTAGTAGCTTTCGGTACAAGCGTTCCAGAACTTGTAGCATCTGCAATTGCAGCTTTCAGGCATGAAACTGACATCTCAATCGGAAATTTACTTGGCTCAAACATCTTTAATATTCTGGCTGTACTCGGCACAACAGCCGTGATTCAGCCAATGGCAATTTCTCCACTGGTTTTAACAAATGACGTTTGGTGGATGCTAGGAATAGCCTTCATCATCCTGCCTTTTATGATCACTATAAAACGTATCGGACGTCCAGAAGGCCTACTCCTGCTTGCAATTTACATCACCTATGTCATCTTGGTCATCCAGTGAAATCAATTGAAATAATCAATGAAAATGGGGCTTTGGCCAAGCTTGTCACTGACTTTGTTGATCCTTCCCTTTTTGTTTTGCTTCGCGAGGAAGTTGCTTGGAGTCAAAATGAGATTCGCGTTTTTGGACAAACACATTTGGAGCCCAGATTGACCGCCTGGTATGGCCCTTCCTATAAATATTCATCCATTCACTGGCCAGCCAAAGAATTCCCCTCCTTTCTAAACGGTCTGAAAACTCGTCTTTCGGAGTACTGTCAGCAACCTTTCAACGCTGTACTTCTGAATTACTACAGAAATGGCAACGATGCTATGGGCTGGCACCGCGACAATGAGTTAACAATAATCGGGAATACAATTGCTTCTATTAGCCTAGGTGAACCCAGAGATTTCAGAATTCGAAATAGGGCCACAAAAAAAGCTGTGACAATTGAGTTGCCTGCAGGCTCATTGCTAATAATGACGGGGCTTCAACAAGATCATGAACATAGTTTGCCCAAACGGATAAAAGTGACCGATGGAAGAATAAATCTGACATTTAGGTTGCTCCGGGAATAGAAACAATCCAATTTTGACTTCAATGCAATGGTAAGTAGTTGCTTTGATTACTTTTGTCTCATGTCAGTGCAAAAACAAGTCAAAAGAGTCACCACTCGCATTCTTCAGGAAATGAAGGCTCGTGGTGAAAAGATATCCATGTTGACCGCCTATGATTTTTCTATGGCAACTATAGTAGACATGGCCGGTATAGACGTGATTTTAGTTGGTGATTCTGCCTCCAATGTGATGGCAGGTCATGAGACTACATTACCCATCACCCTAGATCAAATGATTTACCATGCGTCTAGCGTGGTTAGAGGTGTGAAACGATGCCTAGTTGTGGTAGACATGCCTTTCGGCACCTACCAAGGCAACAGTAAAGAAGCACTCTCATCTGCTATTCGGATCATGAAGGAGAGTGGAGCCCATGCGGTGAAGTTGGAAGGTGGACGAGAAATAAAAGAATCAGTCGATCGTATTCTTTCAGCCGGAATACCCGTTATGGGCCACCTTGGATTGACTCCCCAGTCTATATATAAATTCGGGACGTATGTTGTCCGCGCCAAGGAAGATGAAGAAGCTCAACAACTCATTGAAGATGCTCATCTTCTTCAAGAAGCCGGTTGTTTCGCGATTGTACTGGAAAAGATTCCGGCTCACCTAGCAAAGAAGGTTGCACAAGAAATAACTATTCCAGTGATAGGCATAGGGGCTGGTGGAGATGTAGATGGACAAGTACTCGTACTGCATGACATGTTGGGTATTACTCAAGAATTTAGTCCCCGATTTCTCAGACGCTATTTAGATATGGGAGACCAGATGATTCATGCAGTTGAGCAATATATTACTGATGTGAAATCAAAGGACTTTCCAAATG
>CAZKMC010000280.1:0-3807 GCA_964553485.1 uncultured Comamonadaceae bacterium | reverse complement strand
GTCAAATTTCATGTAACGAATTCACTTGGCAGCATTTTTTTGATTTAAAATCCAATTATTTTAAAAAGACTTTCGCTTTTCCCACCACTAGATCTGTTTCGATATAGATCGGAATTTTGAATTTATCGCGTGTCGCATAGACAGTCATATTCTCTCCAGATTTGAAAACTGTTCCTTCAATTAGTTTAGGTTTAAATACGTAGCAATCGTATTTGGCCCCTGTTTTTGGATGCTCCCAAACCGTTTCTCCGAGGTATCTAATGTATGACGGATAGTGCTTGCCATCTAAGTAAAAATTGAGCTGTATCGTATCATTGACGGCTCTATTCTCAAAATCCAGGGTCCGGCAAAAATACATAGCTGTCACCACATCTTTTGCATTCAAGTCTGGTTTGATCAGCTTGTAAACAGTATCTCCTTTTAAGTTGTAATCTGTAAAATATATACCATCAGGTTTTACATCATAACGTCTGTTGTAAACATTGGATCCTTCCTTCCCTTTTCTGGTAAAACTCAAAGAATTTAAATTTTCATCTGCAAACGAAGTGTACCTCGAATTCACTTCATAGAACCAATTCCAATGAGAATAACTATTCCCATGTCCCTCAAGTTTGTAGAATTTTTCCCCTAAAACAACGGTGTCTTGAACAGTAAAAACGACTTGACCTGCACGTGACCAAATCAGTCCCCATTGATAAATCAGCTCATATTCCAGTTTTTCTCCAATCTCAAAACTCTCATTTGTGAGTTCATTTTGTGAAAATACCGCCAACTGATTCAGGAAAAAACAAAACAAGACACACACACAGCGCTTTAAAAAGTGCAAAAAAAAGCCCCTAGAAAGGGGCTTAATTATGTGAGCGTCCCAATTCATTAATTGGCTGAAAGTTCTTCTTCAGGCGTTACAAACGCTTTGATAGTGAGTGTGCTTTGTACAGGAGCAGTGTTGGCAGTTACAGTTACACGCTTAGTTTGGCTATTCTTCTTTCCTTTCGAATTAAACACGACTTCAATCTTGCCTTGTTCACCGGGAAGGATAGGTACTTTTGGGCATTCAGGTACCGTACATCCGCAAGATCCTTTACAATTTTCCAAAACCAAAGGCTCTGTTCCAGTGTTGGTGAAAACAAATGTGTGTTCCACACGATCTCCTTCGTCGATGGTTCCAAAATCATGTTCGATTTCATTGAACTTGATAGAGGTAACAGGAAGACTTTCACTTGATGAAGGAACACGAGCTTGCTCATTCTTCTGATCTTTCAAAGGGTCATACCCTTTCAAAGCAGAGTCCTCATCTCCCTTCGTATTCACAGCTTTGTTGCTCTTAGTAGCAACAACTTCACTTTCTCCGCCAATTGGCTTACTTACTGTTTCTTCACCTGAATTATTGCAAGCAGCAATTGTAAAAGCAACAAGGAGTGACAATACTCCAATCTTTAATCCTTTCATTGTTTTTATTTTTTGTTCGGTAAATTTAATGAATAGTTGCTAATCAAAAATCTTTATGGGCAAGTTTAGCTTGTTCAAAGGTACCATCCTCTAGAACCTTAATGGCTTTCATGTATGATGGACTCAGTTCATTGATTACCCTGTAAAACGTAGTGTAGTCAAATAAGTTCCTTCCAATGAGCGCTTTTAAACGTGTATCAATAGCATGCTTAGAGACATCCCAATCCTCCTGTGAAAACTCGATTCCCTCGCGTGTAGCATAGCCAATGAGTTCATCATTCACATCTTTGGATACAGTATAATTATCTACAAATAAGTTGGCGCTTGGGTACTTTTTAGATAAGTCTTCCCTATTGGCGTTCACATATTCCAAGGTAAACTGATTAGTGACTCCTCGTCTCAAAAGAGCACTGAAATATTCACTTGTGTGGCTAGTGTCGATAGGGACAAAAATATCCGGAAGAATTCCTCCGCCACCATAAACAGTTCGGTGTTTAATATTGGTGTAGTATTTCAATGAATCTGGTAAATCAAGATTATCCAGAGAATTCAATTCGCCTTTTTCATATCGATCATATTTCTCTTGGTTATAAGCCTCTATTCCGTCTTCGTATGATTTCTGAATGCATCTTCCTGAAGGAGTGTAGTATTTCTGGACTGTCAACCTCACAGCTGATCCGTCAGGCAATGTCAAAGGTCTCTGAACAAGTCCCTTTCCAAAAGATCGACGGCCAACAATTAGCCCTCGGTCCCAATCCTGAATAGCTCCGGAAACGATTTCACTTGCAGAGGCGGAACCTTCGTCAATTAAAACGATCAATCTTCCTTTTTCGAAATTCCCCTCTCGTCTTGCAAAAGTTTCATCTTTTGGGAATGAACGTCCCTCAGTATAAACGATCATTTTGTTTTCAGAGAGAAACTCATCGGCCATGTCAATAGCTGTGTTCAAAAGTCCTCCACCGTTACCTTGTAAATCGAGCACCAGCGAGTTCATACCCTGAGACTTCAAGGTCACAAGTGCCTCACGTAGTTCAGTCATAGTAGTCCTAGCAAAACGGTTTACCTTGACATAGCCTACTTCTTCATTGATCATGTAGCTTGCATCAACGGAGTAGATTGGAATCTTGTCTCTAACGATTTCAAAGTCAAGAAGCTTCTTTGCCCCTTTGCGCCTAATTCCTACTGTTACACGTGTGTCTTTTGGGCCTTTAAGAAGACGCATGACATCTTGATTGTTGATTCCATTTCCAGCAACAATTTCTCCGTCAACCGTAATAATCTGATCGCCAGCCATGATGCCTAATTTTTCAGAGGGACCACCCGAAATAGGCGATACAACCAAAATTGTGTCTTTCAAAATGTTGAACTGAATGCCAATTCCCTCGAAATTCCCATTCAATGGTTCATTCGCAGCTTGAATTTCTTCAGAAGAAATATATACGGAGTGTGGATCTAACTCTTCAAGCATTCCGATAATAGCAGTTTCAACCAATTTTTCAGAATTCACAGAGTCTACGTACATCTGTTCAATGTAGTAGAGGAGCGTACCGAATTTGTCGATTGTTTTACTTGGATCAGCCTTTTGCGCTTGGGTTGGAATCACGAGAACGGCCGCAAAGAGCACCAAAATCGTAGAGGTAAAGAAATTCTTATTAAAGATTGTCATCTGAAGTTTTCGTATCAATGAAATGGAGAAGCCCGTTTAATGTTAACTCTTCCGCTGCAATAAAAGTACCAAGCTTAAGTATACTCTTTGCAGTTAAAAAAGGTTAAGCTCTAAGGTACTTTTTTTCTATTGGCCTTTGGCCGAGGAGATGTTACTTTATGGACTGGAATGAATGTCCACAAATACTATTGACTGCTGGACCGTGTTTCCTTGTTCATCTGTTAATACCAACTGGTAAGTCCCTTCGGCAACATCCACTTCCATTTGATGAAAGGTTTGAGTTGTTCCCAAAAACATACTACCAAGGTGCCAAAACATTTGTGCTTCTGGTCTATTGTGCGCAGCTTCTAAAATAACCTTTTGTTTGACCCCATTGATGCTGGTTGGTACCGATACAGTGGTATATCGAGAGGGGTAAATAAGATCTATCGGGTTCTCTGTTTCTGCTCCTTGACAACCTTCTTTCCATTTTGGAAGCGCTTTGTAATCAGGGTGTTGCTCTGAGTAATACCAAGCCTGAGCGGGTGGCAGGACAAACCAATTATTTGCAATGATTTGAGAACCATCTGAACAGTCTTGATGTACTCTTAGATTATGTGATGGATCTGTATGAATTCGCTGGTGATAAGGGCATGGCGCTGTTTTAAGTCCTCGTTTTGTGACCCAAGTAGTGTCTGATGTTTCGCAAAAAC
>CAZKMC010000279.1:2985-3812 GCA_964553485.1 uncultured Comamonadaceae bacterium | reverse complement strand
GCCTTGAAGACGGGACTATCACTTTCTATACGCAAGGCAACTTCACTGACCTGTGCAGAGGCCCCCACATTCCCAATACCGGAATGATAAAAGCCCTTAAACTTATGAAGGTGGCAGGTGCATATTGGAAGGGAGATGAGAAGAACAAGCAACTTACTAGAATTTATGGGGTGAGTTTTCCTAAAGCTAGTTTGCTTCAAGAACATCTTGAACTACTTGAAGAAGCGCAAAAGAGAGACCATAGAAAACTCGGTAAAGAGCTGGATTTGTTTCATTTTTCTGAAAAAGTTGGTCAAGGTCTGCCATTGTGGCTTCCAAAGGGAGCAGCTCTAAGGGCCAGACTAGAGGATTTCTTGAAAAAAGCTCAGCAAAAAGCTGGATACGAGCCAGTAATTACACCTCATATCGGAAGCAAAGAACTGTATATTACTTCGGGACACTATGCAAAGTATGGTGAAGATAGTTTTCAACCTATTGAGACTCCAGCAGAAGGGGAGGTGTACTTGCTAAAACCGATGAACTGTCCACATCACTGTGAAATTTATAAGGCTCGTCCACGCTCTTACAAGGATTTACCAATTCGTTATGCGGAATTTGGAACTGTCTATCGTTATGAGCAGAGCGGTGAGCTTCATGGCCTTACTAGAGTGAGAGGTTTCACTCAAGATGATGCACACATATTTTGTACTGTCGATCAGGTCAAAAGTGAAGTGGGAAAGGTCATTGACCTGGTTTTGTATATTTTTAAAACATTGGATTTCGGAGACTTTGAAGTTCAAGTATCTCTTAGAGACACAGATAATCCTGCCAAGTACATCGGAAGCGAT
>CAZKMC010000279.1:0-2975 GCA_964553485.1 uncultured Comamonadaceae bacterium | reverse complement strand
GGATACAGTTGTAGAGTATGGTGAAGCAGCATTTTACGGGCCGAAACTTGATTTTATGGTGAGGGATGCTATCGGAAGAAAATGGCAACTAGGAACCGTTCAGATTGATTATAATTTACCTGAGAGGTTTGAGCTAGAGTATGTGGGTGCTGATAATCAAAAGCATAGACCGGTAATGATACACCGCGCGCCCTTTGGTTCTATGGAGAGATTTGTAGCAATTTTGATAGAACATTGTGCTGGAAAGTTCCCAATCTGGCTAACTCCGGACCAAGTTAAAATCTTGCCGATTAGCGATAAGTTCAATGAATACGCAAAAGAGCTTTCAAATGTCCTTGATAATTACGATATTCGCGCCCTCATTGATGAGCGTGCCGAGAAGATAGGGAAGAAAATCAGAGATGCGGAATTAGATAAGATCCCGTATATGCTGATAGTTGGAGAAAACGAAATGACCAACGGCACGGTTAGCGTGAGAAAACAAGGGGAAGGCGATTTAGGAGAGTTTACAGCAGAGCAATTTGCTGCTATAGTTCAGAAAGAAATCGACCACCTCTTAAGTAAATAAAGCATTCATTAATACTATTTGTTATAGCAATTAGAAGAAAAAAGACGCCTTATAGGGGTCGAGTGCGCAAAGAAGATCTGCACAATATAAATAAGAAAATCACCGCAACACCTTTGCGATTGGTTGGCGAAAATATTGAGCAAGGAGTATATTCCCGAGATGAAGCTTTACGTATGGCTGATGAGTTGGAATTGGATTTGGTAGAAATTTCTCCAAATGCTGACCCACCTGTTTGTCGCATAGTGGATTATCAGAAGTTCCTTTACATTCAAAAAAAGAAGCAAAAGGAATTAAAGGCAAAACAGTCCAAAGTGGTTCTCAAAGAGATTCGTTTTGGACCAAATACTGACGATCATGATTTTCAATTCAAACTGAAGCATGCTCAAAAGTTTTTGGAAGAAGGGGCTAAAGTAAAGGCGTTTGTATTCTTCAAGGGAAGAAGCATTGTCTTTAAGGAAAGGGGAGAGATTCTACTTCTTAAATTTGCTCAAGAACTTGAAGATGTTGGCTTGGTAGAACAGATGCCTAAGCTAGAAGGAAAAAGGATGATCATGATGATCAACCCAAAGAAGAAAATTTAGTATTCAATATAAAACAACAAGGCAATGCCTAAGATGAAAACTAAATCCAGTGCAAAAAAGCGTTTTAAGCTCACTGGTACAGGTAAGATTAAGCGGAAGCATGCTTTTAAAAGTCACATTTTGACCAAAAAAAGCACTAAGCAAAAGCGTAACCTTACCCACGCAGGAACGGTGCACAAGTCTGATGAGAAAAACATCAAGACCCAATTGTGCGTCTAATTAATTAATGGTTTGTTTAACCCGGATTGCAGTTCTAAGAGTGTAACAACCGCTGTAAACCAAAAAACGTAAAAGAAATGCCACGTTCAAAAAATTCCGTAGCAGCAAGAGCCCGCAGGAAAAAAGTCCTAAAAATGGCCAAAGGCTATTATGGAGCTCGTAAAAATGTATGGACTGTAGCTAAAAACGCAGTCGAAAAAGCAATGTTGTACTCCTATGTAGGACGTAAACAACGCAAGCGTAACTTCCGCAGTTTGTGGATTCAACGTATCAACGCTGGTGCCAGAGAACACGGGATGTCTTACTCACAGTTTATGGGTAAAGTTCACGAGAATGGTGTTGAACTAAATAGAAAAGTACTTGCTGACTTAGCGATGAATCACCCAGATGCTTTCAAGGCAGTGGTTGATCAAGTAAAGTAATCAAGCATCAAAATAATAGAGCCGGCATTAGCCGGCTTTTTTTTGCCCCGTTGAAATTGAATCCATTTTACTAAATGGAGCGATATTTGTCCAACTTCACAAAAATTATCATGAGACTTCTGCTGCTAATTTGCTTCATTTTGAGCATGCTTCATTCACAAGGTCAATCCAGAAAGGATACCTTGTACTACTACAACAAAGCGAAATCAGGTGTCATGATTCCCAGTGACGCAGAATGGTTTAACTCAAAATCAAAGTTCACCAGTTTTGACATAGATGGAAAAATGCTCATGTTGCATTTTTGGGATCCATTCTCTGCGGATGGACTGAGATCTTTAGCTGAAAGCGAAAACCTTCAAAAGAAGCACCCTCAATTGGCCCTGATGTCAGTGCTGCGATCCGATATTCCTGCCATGCAGAATAGAGAACTAGTGAATCAATTAATTCAGGCTAATAAGGTTAACCACCCCGTAATTACAACGTCTGATTATTCAAGCTTTGGGCCTTTAGAATTCCGAGGCTTTCCTCAAATTGGGATGGTGATGGACGAAGGAAAACTAGTTAGCAAACAATATGGGCTGCTCCCCACAAATGATCTTGAAATTTTGTTAGATAGATTATTTAAGTACAGTGATGAGATTGGTCTGGATGCTAAACCTTTTCGATTTAACAAGGAATATCAAGTCCCTCCGCCAAAAAGGCTGTTGAATTATCCTACTTCTATATGCGTTGACAGTCGCTACAATCGTCTTTTTATTGCTGACACAGGAAATGACAGAATCTTGATGATTTCTGAATCAGGCAAATTATTAGGAGTTATAGGAACAGGTACAAAAGGTTACCGAAATGGCACCTTTGGGAATTCACAATTCAACCATCCTTTGGGACTGGCATTTGATTCACAAAGAAATCAATTGTATATAGCAGACGCCTTAAATCATTCTATAAGAGTTGTAGATATAAATACCGGGGTAGTGAGCACTTGTCTTGGTAACGGAAGTGTTTCAGTAATTTTTCAGAATACTATTTTACCAGGTACACCGCTTAATACCCCAATAGGATTGATTATTGAAGGCAATGATTTGTTCTTTACCATGGCCGGGGATGATCAATTGTGGAAAATGGACATAAGAACCCGCAATGCCACTTTGGTTGCCGGAAAACCCGGTGGTGGAAATGAAGATG
>CAZKMC010000278.1:0-3833 GCA_964553485.1 uncultured Comamonadaceae bacterium | reverse complement strand
CCACTACTGTTTGTGAAGTACCCAAGAGTGGCAGGGCTAATAAGGCTAAAGTGTAAAACAAATATTTCATTTTTTTAAGTTTTGATTTGCCCATATAACCGCTATGATCTCATTTTGTTTAACATTTTTACATATTTCTTAAATAAATAATTTTCTAGGACCTGTTAAACAAATTCTATGTCATTTGGTTATTCTTTTGTCTAGACGAAAGTCTAGATAATGATCATAAGGTAAACATCATGTAAATGATGGTTTTGGACAGAATAGCCCGGCAAACACCGGGCTATTTTTTACCTTAAAAACTCAAACATGTCTTATGGGAACTATCAATGTATTTTGGTTCAGGAGAGATTTGCGTTATCATGACAACCGCGGGTTACTTTCTTGTGTGAATCAAGGCAAGCCTGTTCTTCCAATGTTCATTTTCGACACAGAGATCCTGACGAAATTGGATTCCGAAAATGATTCCAGAGTCACCTTTATACATGACCAAGTTCAAAGTCTGGTGGAGGAGGCAAAAAATGCAGGAGGCCAATTTGAAGTACTTAAGGGCAAACCCGAAGCCTTAATTGAAGATCTACTTGGTAGATTTCAAATCAATGCGATTTATTGCAGTAGCGATTATGAGCCCTATGCTAGAAAGCGCGACAAAGCGATTGAGGAACTGTGCGGCTCCAAAGGAATTAAGTTTGTTCAAATCAAAGACCACGTAATTTTCGAAAAAAGCGAAATCACCAAAGATGATGGTGATCCTTATAGTGTGTACACGCCATATAGTAAAAAGTGGAAAGAGAAGCTCCAGCAATCGGACTTGGCTGTTTCCTCTGCTCCAAAGTTGAAGGAGTCCATTTTACAAGGTGCCCCTTTAGAAGTTCCATCGCTTAGTTCACTTGGTTTTAGCAGGTCCAATATTTCTATCCCAGTTCCCAATATGAAACAAGGCCAAATTGAAGCTTATGAAAATCAACGTGATTTTCCAGCAAAAAACGGAACTACACATGTCAGCGTCCATTTGCGTTTTGGAACCATCAGCATCCGTGAATTAGTTCAAAAAGGCATGGAGCTAAGTGAGAAATGGTTGAATGAATTAATCTGGCGCGACTTCTATCAAATGATATTGTGGCATCATCCACATATCGTCGACAAGGCATTCAGACCAAAATACGATCATATTCCCTGGAGCAAAAACGAATTACATTTTGAGGCGTGGTGTGAGGGAAAAACGGGATATCCAATGGTGGATGCCGGTATGCGCGAACTAAACCAAACTGGATTCATGCACAACCGAGTTCGAATGGTTGTTGCAAGCTTCCTTACCAAACATTTACTTTTAGATTGGAGATGGGGCGAACGCTATTTTGCGGAAAAGCTACTTGATTATGAGCTTGCAAGTAATGTGGGAGGTTGGCAATGGGCATCAGGGTCGGGCTGTGACGCCGCTCCATACTTCCGAGTCTTCAACCCCCAAAGCCAATTGGAAAAGTTTGATCCAAAAAGAGAATACGTGAACAAGTGGATTCCAGAGCTGAATTCAGCTGCTTATCCTGAACCCATTGTGGAGCACAAAGCCGCTAGGCAAAATGCGATTGACACCTACAAAAAAGCACTGAGTTGAATTTGTAGCTTTGACGAATGAAATCACCATTCACCGACCTCAAGGTCTTGGAATTAGCTAGCGTTCTGGCAGGTCCAGCAGTTGGAATGTTCTTCGCCGAATTGGGCGCACAAGTCATCAAGTTTGAGCATCCTGAATTAGGAGATGTAACCAGAGCTTGGAAGAATGACAAAGAGGATAGCACTGCCCCTATATCGTCTTATTATGCTGCATTCAACTATGGCAAGCACTCCGAACGAGTAGATCTCAAATCTGATTTGGGGCAACAAACTCTTCATAAATATTTGGCGGAATCTGATGTGGTCATCCACAATTTCAGAAACAAGGATGTGGAGAAAATGGGGTTAGATCCTAAGTCCCTATTGCAGAAATACCCGACCCTAATAGTGGGCCGCATAACAGGCTTTAGTTCCGACCCTTTGCGTGTTGCATACGACGTAGTTCTTCAAGCAGAAACTGGCTATATGTCAATGAATGGCACTCCCGAAAGTGGTCCTTTGAAAATGCCTTTTGCGCTAGTGGATACTTTAGCTGCTCATCAACTTAAAGAGGGGATTTTGACCGCACTTTACAATCGAAAAGAGTCTGGAATGGGAGCCTATGTGGAAGCATCATTGGAAGACAGTGCATTGGCAGGGTTGATCAACCAAGCTACCAACTACTTAATGAGCGGTCAAGTGGCCCAATTGTCGGGGAGTTTACATCCCAACATTGCACCTTACGGCGAAACTTGTGTGTGCTTAAACAACGAGTTTGTGGTATTATCAATTGGAAGTGACAAGCAGTTTAAGGCCTTCTGCAAGGTTATTGGAAGGGAAGACATTCTAGCGAATGAGAATTATTCAAAAAATGCTGATAGAATCTCTCATCGAGCGGAGCTCAAAAAAGAATTAGACCACACCTTACTCAAATTTAAACGTGAGGAATTGTTAAATGCTTGTGAGATAGAGGGCATACCAATATCTGCAGTGCGTAATCTTAAGGAAGTGCTCAACACCCCACACGCCAAGAAACTAGCATTAAGAGAAGCAAAAGAAGGTGTGCAAACAGTCTGTATGCCAAGTGTGGCCTTTCAACTAATTAGCGCCGGCGAACTCTAAGCCGGGATTTGCACCTCAAATTTCTCGGCACCAGAAACATTGAGATAGCTCTGTCTCATCCAAGGGTTCAACGTCTTGAGAATCTTATAATTAACCCCTTGATCAACAGCCCACTGGGCAAGATCTGACACAGTAGCATCAATCTCAACGGTCTTGATCTGGTAAGGCTCATACAAGTCTTTAGGCCTCACTACAAAACCATAGTTGCTGCTGTTGTTTAGGATTTCTTTCACCGCGAGGATACGAAATACATACCTGCCTGTCTCTTCATTCAGTAGCAAATCCCAATAGGCACCTACTTTTTGATTACCAAGTTGCTTGTTTACACCACCCATACCCATGTTGTAAGAAGCTGCAACCAAGGCCCAATCTCCGAATTTCGCGTAGGCATCATTCAAATATTGACACGCTGCCTCTGTAGATTTCACTACGTGATAACGCTCATCAACCTCATTGTCGATTTGAAGACCATAGGACTTGCCAGTTTCTTTCATGAATTGCCAAAACCCAGTGGCACCCGCAGGCGACACCGCATTGGTCAAACCACTTTCTACAAGTGCCAAATATTTAAAATCATCTGGGATATTGTTTTTAGCCAAAATCGGTTCAATGACGGGAAACCATCTGTTGGCGCGCTTGAACATCAAAAATGTGTTGCTGTGCCAATAAGTATTGACTAAAAGTTCTCGATCCAATCTTTCCTGAATACCAAAATCATCCATCGGAACTGCTTGTCCGGCAAACGTCATATCAACTGGGGTTGCCAATGAAAACACCTTGTAATTTTCTTCAATATGCTCGCGATATTGGGCATCCTCAGATTCTGAAGTATTTGAAGTAAAGCTGAGCAGGTGAAGGCTCAAAGACAATGTAAGAAGCACAGCTAGTGGAAAAACGATTCCTTTTTTCAGGGTGTTCATGGTGAATACGAGTATTTATCTTTCTTTAAGTTTCTACGTGAAATCCACCATAAAGATATGAAGTGGATGATCATGTAAATAACGGCAAGCCAGAAACAAGTGTATGTGTGCAAAGATGGAGTTGCTAACAAATAGACTGCTGATATAGTTAGGGTTGCGCATAGCGCGAGGAAGATTGTCGCCACGCTTCGTTCTTTG
>CAZKMC010000277.1:0-3851 GCA_964553485.1 uncultured Comamonadaceae bacterium | reverse complement strand
ATTTGATTTCCAGCACCTTGCAGAGCAAATGCCTGAGTTGAGAAGGTTTGGTGCCAAGCTAAAAGGAGTGACATTCCCCAAGCCCATTGATTCTTCTGACATCAATATCTCCGATTGGAAGCAAATTGCCCAACTCATAGAGAAGAACTACGCAGATTTTGATGGATTTGTGGTTTTGCATGGCACTGACACGATGGCCTACAGCGCTTCAGCATTGAGTTTCATGCTGGAAGGGTTGCAAAAACCTGTGATTTTTACAGGTTCTCAATTGCCAATTGGCGTGCTGCGCACAGACGGGAAAGAGAATTTAATCACGGCAATTGAATTGGCTGCAACTTCGGGACAAAATCGAACGGCATTTACGGAAGTAGGTGTTTATTTTGGTTCGAGTCTTTACCGCGGAAACCGCACGCACAAATACAGTACAGAAAATTTTAATGCGATTAACAGTCCCAATTTCCCGGCATTGGCAGAGGCCGGCATACACATCGTATTTAGGTATGATCTTTTTTGGCCACAGGCCGAGGAGAGTTTGCACGTGAGAGATCAATTCAATGACCGCGTATCGGTGTTGAAGCTGTTCCCAGGTATGCGTCCTGAAATGGTACAGGCAATCACACGAAACCCGGAGTTGAAGGGGCTAATTTTGGAAACTTTCGGGAGTGGAAATGCTCCACGTTCAGAGTGGTTTCTGAAAGAGATGAAGTATCTTCAGGACAGCGGAGTAGTGGTGATCAATGTAAGTCAATGCAGCACCGGGTTTATAGACCAAGGAAAATATGAAACAAGCGCGGCATTTGATTCTCTTGGTATTGTAGCCGGTTCTGATTTAACTTTTGAGGCAGCATTGGTGAAGCTGATGTGGCTATTGGGCCAAGGGATTGAGGTTTCAGAAGTGCGCAGAAAAATGGGTGAATCGATTAGAGGAGAGCTAACATCATATGATGAACTAGTATAAAGACGCCTTTTATTGACAAGACTTTGCATTGCAGTTGTGGTTTATTTTTTTGTAATTTGCCCCACTAAATAAGGCTTGGAACGCCAAGTCACTGAATGCCACTCAATTGGTTAGAAATAGTCAAGGCTTGGAAAGAAAACACTATTGGAGAGGTGGCCGAGTGGCTTAAGGCGCACGCCTGGAAAGCGTGTTTCCCGCAAGGGATCCAGGGTTCGAATCCCTGTCTCTCCGCGAAATTTTGATTTTAATATTAGCAACCAAACAATTATTCAACGAAAGAACAATCAATCATCAGTCTCATGAAAAAATTGCTTGCATTCATTGCCATTTTTGGAGCCCTGACCTTTGGGGTTTCGCCGGTTTTTGCACAGGAGGAAAACACCACCGCAGCAGAAGGGGCACAAAGTCAAGTTGAGAATTCCTCAGAAGCTGTTCAAGATGTTGCTGCCGACATGGAAGCAATAGCGGACACGGCTGAAGAAGAGCTTAATGACTTAACAGAAGAAAGTACAAAGGAAGTATTGAGCTTTCACCAAGAAGTAAAACGTCTCTTCATTGAAGGTGGTGCAAACTTCATGGCGTTGGTATTGATCTGTTTGATCTTGGGTCTTGCCCTTGCCATCGAACGTATCATTTACCTGAACATGGCTACTACCAATACCACCAAACTTCTTAGCAATATAGAAGAAGCTTTGAAACGTGGTGGTACGGATGCTGCGCAAGAAGTTTGTCGCAACACACGTGGGCCAGTTGCTTCTATTTTCTATCAGGGACTTGATCGTTCTTCGGGAGAATTTGATGATGTGGCCAAGGCTATTGAGGATTCCGGAGCAGTAGAGATGGGTAAACTGGAAAGAGGACTATCATGGATCTCTTTGTTTATTGCTATTGCACCAATGCTTGGTTTCATGGGAACAGTAATCGGTATGATTGCGGCATTTGATAAGATCGCTGAAGCAAACACAATCAACGCATCGATTGTTGCAGGTGGTATTAAGGTGGCATTGATTACTACAGTATCCGGTCTTGTTGTGGCCATCATTCTACAAGTGTTTTACAACTATATCCTGTCTAAGATCGATAGTATCGTATTGGACATGGAAGAGTCATCCATGGATTTGGTTGACATGTTGTACAAGCGTAAACTTCAAGGAAAATAATCCACCATGGATAACAAAATTTTAAAAATCATCCTATCCGTTTTTAGAGGTGCAGTGATTGCAGTGGGAGTACTCCTATGCGTCATTATCGCCGCTAAAAGCGTGAGCGACGAAACATATGTGGAGGGAATGGCCAGTTATGGAAATTACCTTAACATAGTGTACGGACTAACACTGGTTCTTGGAATCATGTGTGTAATAGCAGCAGTAGCGTTTGGAATCGTTTATTTCCTCGGAAATATTCGAGGTAATATGGGAATGCTTGTGGGTGTTGTCGGTTTCCTCATCATTGCATTGGTTTCTATTTATGGCCTTGCCGGGGATGAGATTATTGACGCTTATACGCGTAGTGGAGTGAGTGTAACTCCACGAATTTCCCGTTTAGCTGGTGGAGGGATTATCGTTGTATATATCCTTACAGGAATTGCAGTCCTCTCAATTGTTTGGACAGAAGTGAGTCGAATCTTTAAATAAACCGATTCCATGGCGCGTCGAGAAATACAAGAGATTAATGCAGGGTCCATGGCGGATATCGCCTTCTTGCTATTGATCTTTTGGCTGGTGACCACAACCATTGACTCTGATGAAGGAATTCAACGTCAACTGCCACCGCCAATACCGAAAGATCAACCACCTCCCCCGGAAGTGAGACAACGTAACGTGTACGTGGTACTTGTGAATGCGAAAGACCAATTACTGGTTGAAAGTAGACCCATGAATATCCGCAACCTTAAAAAAGGAGCGCGTGAGTTTCTTATCGCTAATGGAGACGGATTACAATATCCTGTGCAGCCGGAAATTGAAAATTTTCCCGTTCGCGTGCCTGTAAACAAAGTCAAGCTCGAAGAAAGAGAGGTTGAGTTGAGGCAGTATATCGCTGCATCGACTGAGAAGGCTGAAAGAGATCGCTTCAAATTGGCTTTGGAGGATGTTCAGGAAAAACTGTCAGCAATTGATTTGTTAGGGAGTGATTATCAGGAATTGCCGGGATCAGCTTTGATTTCGATGCAGAATGATAACAACACAACTTACAACATGTACATTCAAGTACAGAATGAATTGCAGGCTGCCGTGAATGAACTTCGAGATGAATTAAGCGTTGCCAAGTTTGGTATTTCTTTCGACGAATTGAAAACCAAATACGAGCGTTCACCGGAAGATAAAATGTTGAAACGTCAGATCTATGCCATCCGTTCGGTTTATCCTCAAAGAATATCTGAGGCAGAACCTAAAGATGCAGGAGAAATCTACAAATAAACGAGAGCGACATGCCAAAGTTTGGACGTAAGAATAAAAAGGGAATTCAGGCGGTAAACACTGCCTCCCTGCCGGATATTGTATTTATGTTGCTGTTCTTCTTCATGGTAGCGACGGTTTTGAGGACGGAAGATGAAAAGGTGCGGTTGATTCGGCCGGAAGCTTCCGAACTGTATAAGATTGAAAAGAAGCACTTGATTCGCTACGTGAACATCGGGATTCCCATGGACAAGCGATATGGAACGGAACCCATCATGCAGTTGAATGATGCCTTCTCATCGCCGGAGATGATCCAGGATTGGGTCATTACGGAGCGCTTGACTTTGGCGGAATCGGAGCAAAGCAAGATGTGGGTTTCGTTGAAGGTCGATCAAGACACGAAGATGGGCATCGTAACGGATGTAAAGCAGGAGTTGCGCAAGGCGTCAGCCTTGAAGGTGTTGTACTCTGCAACAAGTCGTGAACGAACCGGTACG
>CAZKMC010000276.1:0-3894 GCA_964553485.1 uncultured Comamonadaceae bacterium | reverse complement strand
ATGTTTAATGCTCACTTTTTAATGTTGAATGTTTAATTGGGTTGAAGATTCAAAAGAACCCCTATTTCTATTTCTCTCACTATTTCTATTTCTCCATTTAAAAGCCATTCAACCGGACAAAAAAAAGGCCCGTAAACACAATGTCCACGGGCCATAATCTTAAGACCTGAATGCTCTTGGGCTAACCCCTATCCTCCGAAGTCATCAAATGCTACGTTCTCATCAGGAATACCCCAATCATCACACATCTTCAGAACTGCTTGGTTCATCAAAGGAGGACCACAGAAGTAAACCTCTATATCTTCAGGTGCATTGTGATCTTTGAAGTGATGCTCAATTACAGCGTTGTGCACAAAGCCTAGGAAGCCATCTCCTTCATCGTTTAAAGTCTTCTTTTCCTTCCAGTTGTCGGCAGCGTTTGGCTCACTTAGAACTACGTGGAAAGTGAAATTAGGAAACTCCTTCTCGATCTCACGGAAATCATCCAAGTAGAACAGCTCACGCTTGCTTCTTCCTCCGTAGTAGAAAGTAACTTTTCTACCCGTCTTCAAAGTGTGGAACAAGTGGAAAAGGTGTGAACGCATCGGCGCCATTCCAGCTCCACCACCAATGTAAAGCATCTCTGCTTCTGTTTCCTTGATGAAGAATTCTCCGTAAGGTCCTGAAATCACAACCTTATCTCCTGGTTTACATCCAAATACGAATGAAGAGCATGCTCCTGGATTTACTTGCATCCATGCATTCCGGGTGCGATCCCATGGTGGAGTTGCCACACGAATGTTCAACATCACGATATTCCCTTCAGCAGGGTGGTTGGCCATTGAATAAGCACGTACGATAGGCTCGTCGTTCACCATCTTCAAATCCCACAAACCAAACTTGTCCCACTCTTCCTGGAATTCTTTTGGATTTGGATGATGCTCGGGGTGTGCAGTAATGTCAATGTCTTTGAAGTTCACCGTAATGGTAGGAACATCGATCTGGATGTACCCTCCTGCCTCAAACTCGAGGTGTTGTCCTTCTGGAAGCTTCACTACGAACTCCTTAATGAAAGAGGCCACGTTATTATTCGAAACTACTTCGCAATCGAACTTCTTGATACCGAATACTTCTTCCGGCACTTTGATGATCATGTCTTCTTTCACCTTGACCTGGCAACCAAGACGCCAGTCAGCAGCAATTTCTTTACGTGTAAAATGTGGCTCTTCTGTTGGCAGGATAGACCCTCCGCCTTCAAGCACCTGACAAGTGCACTGAACGCAAGTACCTCCACCTCCACAAGCAGAAGGCAAGAAGATACCGTTGTTTCCAAGGGTGGTAAGCAAAGAGCTTCCCCCGTCTACTTCAATGGTCTTTTCTCCGTTGATTACGATCTTCACCTTACCGCTTGGCGATAATCTCGCTTTGGCAAACAACAAAAGGCTTACCAGCAACAAGGTTACCAAAAGGAAAAAGACAATGGTCAATATGATTGTAGTGCTCATTTCTTCTGCAGGTGTTTCAATTAAATTTCAATTCCCATAAAACTCATGAACGCCATGCCCATCAGTCCAGTAATGATAAACGTGATTCCCAATCCTTTCAATGGAGCAGGAACATGTGAATAGCGAATCTTTTCGCGGATAGCTGCAATGGCCACAATTGCCAATAACCACCCCACTCCAGATCCCAATCCAAATATAGTAGCTTCTCCAATGCTTGGATATTGACGCTCTTGCATAAACAAGGCACCTCCTAGGATGGAACAGTTTACCGCTATCAGCGGGAGGAAGATTCCAAGTGCTCCGTAAAGAGCCGGCGCAAACTTCTCAACGATCATCTCTACCAATTGCACCATGGATGCAATTACAGCGATGAACATAATGAAGCTCAAGAAGCTCAAATCGATGCTTGCGTAAGAAGGGTCTAACCAAACAAGGGCTCCTTCTTTAAGCACATAGTTCTCTAGTAAATAGTTGATCGGGACAGTGATACCCAATACGAAGATGACAGCAAAACCTAGGCCTACGGCCGTTTTTACTGTCTTGGATACTGCGAGGTATGAACACATGCCCAAGAAATAGGCAAAGATCATGTTCTCAATAAAAATACCCTTTACAAATATGCTAACGTGTTCCATGTTTCAGAATATCTGAGTGTGATGGTGACTAGTGTGTTTCGTTCAATTGAGGATTGCGTGAACGCTGAATCCAAATGATAATTCCAACAACGATCAATGCCATTGGAGGCAAGATCATCAAGTTGTTGTGCTCATACAAACCTCCGTTTGCCATGAACCATGAGTCTGGTAAAAACTTCACCTGACCCATTCCCGGTAAGCTGATTGCTCCTGAACCGAACAACTCGCGCACCAAGGCAACTACCAAAAGAATCCATGCGTAGCCCATTCCATTTCCAATTGCATCAAGCAATGAGGGACCTGGTTTGTTTGCCAAGGCAAATGCCTCAAGTCTACCCATGATGATACAGTTGGTGATGATAAGACCTACAAATACCGACAGCTTTTCAGAGATGTCTGGTAGATATGCTTTCAATACCTCGTTTACGATGATTACCAAAGCCGCAACCACCACCAACTGAACGATGATACGAATACGGTCTGGAATGATGTTGCGCAGCAATGAAATGATGACGTTTCCGCCAATCATTACAAAGAGTACAGACAGCGACATAATCACGGCCTGTTGCACCTGCACGGTAATCGCAAGTGCTGAACATATTCCCAATACCTGAACGGTGATGGGGTTAGAATCATTCAAGGGGTCTGAAAGCAGCTTTCTGTTCTTTTTAGAGAACAGGCTTTCTTTCGGCGCCTTGATTTCTTGTATTTCTGTTGTTGTTGTGCTCATAGGTTCTGTGACTTAGGAGGCTTTAGTTTGAAAGTAACGGTTGTAAATCTCAAAGGTGCGGTTGACCATTTCTTCCACCCCTTTACTTGTAATGGTTCCACCGGTAATACCATCTACACGGTAATCTGTAGAAGGGATACCTGCTTTCACTACTTCAATAAGTTTTTCTGATCCTTTGTTCAATTCTTTCCCAATGAACTGATCATAGAAAGCAGCCTCCTTGATTTCAGCTCCCAATCCAGGAGTTTCTCCTTGGTGGTCAAAAGTGGCTCCATAGATGGTTTGGTAATCTTCTTCCAGTGCAACAAATCCCCAGATTGGTCCCCAAAGTCCAGTTCCAACCACAGGCACTACAAAAGTGATTTTGCCATCCACGTTACACTTGAATACGGGGAAATTCAACCCTAAGGCTTCTATATCCTTCATCATTGTTTCCGGCTGGCCTTTGTTGACTTTCACCACACGCTTAACATTGGACCTATAGTCTTTCTGTACATCGATGTTAAAAGGATCAGACTTATCTCCAGCCTTGATCGGACCCGTAGCAGTGTTCACCACATTCCCGTTGACGTCGATGGAGATACGCTCTTCTACATACTTACCAAATAGCTCCTGGGCATTATCACGAGTAGCTTCTACGCGGATAGCACCGAGGATGTTCATCATTTTCTTGTCCGCCTTATTGGCGTTCTGAAGGTCTTTCAGCGAAAGCGAAGTAAACGCCAATGCAACACCCACTATTACCACCATAACGATGGCGAAGGTGAATGTAAATACCGTACTATTTTTATCGAATGCCATAGTCAGTTATGCTTTTGCCGTTTGAAGTGAAACACGCTTGGTTCTGCGCTTGATGTTGGCTTCGATCACATAGTGATCAATAAGTGGAGCCATCACGTTCATGAACAAGATAGCCATCATTACCCCTTCCGGATAGGCCGGGTTAAATACACGGATCATGATCGAAAGGAAACCTCCAAGGAATCCGTATATGATTTTTCCAGTGGCAGTTTGAGCAGCAGTTACAGGGTCAGTAGCCATGAAG
>CAZKMC010000275.1:221-3897 GCA_964553485.1 uncultured Comamonadaceae bacterium | reverse complement strand
ATTCGAGATCAACACGGCCATGTCCCTTCTCGTTTCTTCATCTTCCGGAGGCAATGCGGCATGGGTCATAATTGCAAGATTCCGACAATGATTTACCAGTGCTCCCCACTGCTTCCTTCCCTCCCACCAGCGATCGTATGCACTGTTGGTACGAAACACCAAAAGGATACTCAATACAATTCCAAGGAAAGAGAAAATTGACGTATCCATCACCAATTTATCAGACCACCCCAGCAATTCCATGGGAACGCAAAAGAGGGTTGCAACGCCGCCCATAATCAGAATACTGCGCATGATCTTAACCATCGTCCAGCTGCGGGCTAACTGGCTGATGTCTTTGAAAAAATGTTTGTTAGGTTCGTATACAATCACAAGATCAAGATTGAGGTTTGAAATAGAGTTCGTCAAGATAGCACCAATACCAGAATTCGCCAGGCTCTGCAGATTGGATCACCGGATGGCCCGTTTGCTCATGATGCCTGCGCGCATGTTGATGCACAGATGAATCACAACAATGGGTATTCCCACATTCAGTACAGGTACGTAAATGCACCCATTCACTGCCAATTTTTTCACATTCCACACATACTTGTTGGTGGTTCAAATCCGCTGCTAGTGCGGCATCCTGGTGTTCACATGTCTTTGCTTCCATATTAGTTTTCACTTAAATATTTATGCACCAAACTGATAGTCATGGCACCTTCTCCAACGGCACTCGCCACGCGGTTCATTGCCCCGCTGCGCACATCTCCCGCAGCAAATATTCCTGGAACACAGGTCTCCAAAAGGAAAGGATCACGGTCCAGTTTCCACACTTGTTTGTATTGATCAAACCTTAAAAGATCCCTGCCTGTAGCCAGAAATCCTTTTTCATCTTTGAGCAGTTGGTTAATCCATTCCGTGTGGGGCTTCGCCCCGATGAAGATGAACAAGGCGTCTGCGGGCTTCTCACTAATGACGTCAGTCTCCACGTTTTTTATTTGAATCTTCGCAAGTTTGTTGTTTTCCCCCACGGCTTCCACGATCTCTGAAAACGGCAATACCTCGATGTTGTCGATTGCATCAATTTGGTCTATCAGATAAGAACTCATGCTGGAAGTGAGATCTGGCCGGCGAATAGAAATGTAAACCTGCTTGGCATATTTCGACAAATACACGGCTCCTTGTCCCGCAGAATTTCCACCTCCAACCATGTAAACAATTTTATCTTTGGTGGCTCCAGCCTCTGTCATTGCTGCCCCGTAGTAGATGCCAGCACCCGCCAGTTCATCCATTCCTGGAGCGAGAAGCTTACGGTACTGAACGCCTGTGGTAATGACTACGGCTCTGGCATTCACTTCCTCCCCAGAACTCAATTTCAGACATTTATATTGACCCTTGGTCGTGATCTCTAAAACTTCCATAGGAGCAATTACTTCCACTCCAAAGCGAATCACTTGACTGATAGCTCGCCTGCTCAAATCACTTCCGCTTAAACCGTTTGGAAACCCAAGATAATTCTCGATCCTCGAACTGGTTCCTGCTTGTCCCCCTGGAGCGTGTTTCTCTATCAAAAGTGTCTTGAGACCTTCACTGCCTCCATAGACCGCAGCGGCAAGTCCGGCGGGACCAGCACCCACAATCACTACGTCATAAACTTCTTGTTGTGCCTGAACTGACAAACCAAGTTCAGATGCTATTTCTAGCAAGCTTGGGTTTTTCAGAGCTCTTCCATCTTCGGTAATTACAACGGGCAGATCTTTAGATTGGAGTTCATGCAATTGCATAAGTCCAAAAGCGCGTTCATCTGCCTCGATATCTATCCATCCATAGGGAAAAAGATTACTGCTCAGAAAATCCTTGATCGCATGCGATTTAGGCGAGAACTGAAATCCGATTACCCTTAACCCTGATTCTTCTTGCCTGAAACTTGCACGCCAGTCGTCGATGAGTTCATTTAAAACCGGATATAATTTCTCCTCGGGAGGATCCCAAGGCTTCATTAAATAATAATCCAACTGAACCTCATTGATTGCCCTAATGGCCGCTTCGGTATCTGAATAGGCAGTCAATAAAACACGTTTGGCTTCAGGGAAATATTTTCTGGCCTTGTCCAAAAAGTCCACACCTAACATTTCAGGCATGCGTTGATCACTCAGAAATAGCGCCACCGTTTCATTCTTCTTCGCCACTTCTTCCAACAAGTCGAGGCCTTCTTGTGCTTTGTTCGTACTAATTATTCGAAATTCTTTGCGCTATCGGTTTCGCAAGTCACGAGTGATAGCTCGCAAGACCTGAATGTCATCATCGATACAAAAAATGATTGGCTTTGCCATGAGTAATTTGCTTAGCTGTTAATGGGGAAACACAGTTCAAAAATGGTATTTCCGGGTTTGGAATTCACCACCACTTTACCGTTGTGGTGATCCATGATTTTTTTCACCACATCCAAGCCCATTCCAGTACCCTCCCCTACATTCTTAGTAGTGAAAAATGGCTCGAAGATTTTCTCTAGAATGTCTGCTGGAATTCCAGGTCCATTGTCCTGAATGAAGATGCGCACAAACTCTCCATCAGAGGTTGACCGAAGTTCGATCTTCGCATTTTCCGTTTCAGAGATGGCGTCCATTGCATTGTCCAGAATATTCGTAAAAACCTGGTTGATCTCCCCAGGATATCCCTGAATGTGAGGGAGTCCCTCTTGCAAATCTTTGTCAATCTCAAGGCTGTGTTTTTTAATCTTGTGTTGCAACATCGTAATGGTGTTGCGCAGGCCCTTGTGAAGATCGGCCGTCTGCTTGTCCGGAGATTGATCCATGTGCGTGTAAGACTTTACAGACCCTACCAAATCACTTATCCTTGAACTTGCCTCTTGGATATCACCCACCATTTTTTCGGTAACTAAGTTGTTATGCACCCATTGAATGACAGGCTCAAAATGAGCTTGGGAAGTCTTCTGCAGAATGGACTCCAAATCGTCAATCTCGAAACCAAACTCAACCAAGTCGGGACTAAGTTCATATCCGTCTTCCACTCCATGGTCTTCCAGCCAATCCGCAATTTCATCTTCTTTGTCTGTGCGCTCCATCAGACTTAATTCCTCGATTGACTCTAATTGGCTCAGTTTGTCCATCAACAGTTCGTTGACTGCATCAACCTCTTCACCAGTCATCTGAATAGACAGGACTTTTTTAAATCCCTCAGGCAGTAGTTGGAGGTGTTTCTTTAATTCCTGTGCACTACGAACCACGGCAGATGCCGGATTGTTTAGCTCATGAGCCAATCCAGCGCTGAGTTTCCCCAAAGACATCAGCTTTTCATTTTGCTGTTGGAAAGTAGTGAATGACCTCACTCTGCTGGTCATGTAGTGTACAAAAGCTGCTGTTAATTCATAATGTTGCGTAATCATCTCCTTAAAATGATCCTGATGCAGCATCAGGAACAAAGCATCTTCCAAGACAACACCATGCCCAGAGGACTCTTTGAGTCTTGAATAAGGCAGAACACCAGTGATATAGGGTGCTTCGAACTCTCCCAAAGTACGGAGCTGGTCGTTTTGAACCATATAAAACTTTATTTTACCCTTCAGAACGATGCGCAATTGAACAATAGGGTCACCTGGCTTGAATAAGGTCTCATCTTTCTTTAGAGAAGTACAAGTTGAAGCCTCAAGTAACCATTTTAGCTGTTCCTCGGG
>CAZKMC010000275.1:0-211 GCA_964553485.1 uncultured Comamonadaceae bacterium | reverse complement strand
GATAGTTCAGGAAATTCCTGGAGCATTTCAATTGAACAACTGGGAGACTGAGAGAGAGTTGACATAGCAAGTAAGTTGACTTAAAAAGTAAGACACTTTCCTGAGAGGAGAAAATGTGTTACAAATGAAAGGCCTTCAATTGTCTTTTACCAACAACAGAAAGCCTTTTACAATATGTTAACGAAGACCAAAATCCCATGTCTCTAAGATG
>CAZKMC010000274.1:1310-3910 GCA_964553485.1 uncultured Comamonadaceae bacterium | reverse complement strand
TCTAGATTCTTCCTGAATCAAAACATTGGTAAGCCCAATGGCCGTTTTCATTTCGATGGAAAGTTTGAAGAATGGCAGGAAGAAATCAACGCCTCCTCCTACATCTAAAGAATAATCATTGTCTTTGAGACGAATGATGACTTCATTTCCGATGGCATTATTCACATCTTTTTGTGACTGCATATCTCGGCTATACTTTCCGCCAATCAAGGCATACGCCGCAAAATTATCCACCCGGTTGGTTCTCAGCTTCACTAATATTGGAAAATCCAGATATACAGATTCTGTCCGTTTCAAAATGACATCTGTAGTGCCATCTTCTTCTTTGAATCTAAAATTGAGTCCGCGGTCTTGGAATGACAATCCCGGAATAAAACGGAAATGGATGTTTCTTGTGAAATCGTAGGATGCTAATAATGCTAAGTTGAATCCGCTTTGTGGGGCGTTGGCTAAGCCGAGGAGAGAATCCGCAAAGGTAAAATCGGGTTTATAGTCAATATAAAAATCAGCTGTGTTCACACTTAACAAAAAACCAAAATGATATTTCTTGGTATCGAAGTTTGGTAAATTCTTCTGCTTAAGCTGCTGAGCCCCGCTTTGATAAACGCAGATAACTGAGAAGAATAAGATGAAAATAATTCTATTTACCATTTTCTTTGGTTGCTGTTCAAAGGTAACAAACGCATTTGAAGGTTGACTATTTTATGACGGCGACATCAATTTTCTCCAAAGTACTGTTACAAGAATGGAGTAAAAGATGGCGGCGGCAAGTAGGGCTATGAGAGAAAGAGTGACCTGAAGAAATGGAGAAAAGATAAATTCGATGTTGTCCAATTCTTTTTGTAACAACTCCTCACGCTTCATATTTTTAAGCTCAGGCTGTGTTTGTTTGAGTTCTTCAAAAGCTTCATCAGTTCCCAAAGCTTCCATTACCATTTCAGTGCGTTCTGACTTTCTGTAATCTACCTCTTCTGGAGATATCACGTAGTAATAGGCGGCAATCAAGAAGGTGGCTAACAATACATACTTGATCGTGTTTTTTGCAGTTGACTTGATGTCATCAAGCATGTTGCTCTCTGCTTTTGTTCTTTTTCTCTCTGCCTCACGGATACTGAAAAAAGCAACTATGAGGACAAAGAACAAATTGATCATTACTCCCACCATGACATTGGTTGAAGGATCAACCAAGTTGCTAAGAATAATTTTGGTGGATAACCAAAGTCCACCGCAAATGAGGATTAGGGAATTGATCTTGTTCATGAGAAAGAAAAAAAAAGCCGGCAAAACCGGCTTTTTGGGAAATATCAAATATTAGCTATTCATTGAAACGAGGAATTCCTCGTTGCTCTGAGTGCTCTGAATTCGGCTCTTCATGAATTCCATTGCTTCAACTGGATTCATATCAGCAAGGTGTTTTCTTAAGATCCATACTCGTTGCAACATATCTTTCTCCATCAAAAGATCTTCACGTCTTGTTCCAGAAGCAAGGATGTCAATTGCAGGATAGATACGGCGATTCGAAATACGTCGATCCAACTGAAGTTCCATGTTTCCAGTACCCTTGAATTCTTCAAAGATCACTTCGTCCATCTTAGATCCTGTTTCGGTTAATGCAGTTGCAAGGATAGAAAGAGACCCACCGTTTTCGATGTTACGAGCAGCACCAAAGAATCTCTTCGGCTTGTGCAATGCATTCGCATCCACACCACCTGTCAAGACTTTACCTGAAGCTGGAGATACGGTGTTGTATGCTCTGGCCAATCTTGTGATTGAGTCAAGAAGAATACACACGTCATGACCACATTCAACCATTCTCTTTGGTTTTTCAAGCACGAGGTTGGCGATTTTTACGTGGCGCTCAGCTGGCTCATCAAAAGTAGAAGCAATCACTTCGGCTTTTACAGAACGTTTCATGTCTGTAACCTCTTCCGGACGTTCATCAATCAAAAGAATGATGAGATAAGTCTCAGGGTGGTTTTGCGCAATGGCGTTAGCTACATCTTTCAAAAGAACGGTCTTACCGGTCTTTGGCTGTGCTACGATCATTCCACGTTGGCCTTTACCAATTGGTGCAAACAAATCCATGATACGCATAGATATGTTAGCGTTCTCACCAGCCAAATTAAATTTCTCTTGTGGAAAAAGTGGGGTGAGGTATTTGAAGGGAACACGGTCTCTTACGAATTCAGGATCTCTACCATTGATACGATCAACTTTGATCAATGGAAAGTACTTCTCTCCAATTCTTGGTGGGCGAATTACACCATTAACAGTATCTCCAGTTTGTAAACCAAATAATTTGATTTGACTTTGAGATACATATACGTCATCTGGAGAATTCAAATAGTTGAAGTCAGATGAGCGAAGGAAGCCATATCCGTCTTGCATGATTTCCAATACTCCTTCAGCCAGAATTAATCCGTCAAAGTTGTATCCATGCTCATCAGCTTTTCCTGGCTTCGCATCACGACGTTGTCCGCCTTGATTGCGGTTGTTGTTTCCGCCATTTCGATTTCCATCACGATTTCCTTCGTTACGGTTTCCATCGTTACGGTTTCCATCGTTACGGTTTCCATCGTTACGGTTTCCATCGTTACGGT
>CAZKMC010000274.1:0-1210 GCA_964553485.1 uncultured Comamonadaceae bacterium | reverse complement strand
TTCCGTCTTTTGTCGAATCTCTAGGTTCTTTTTGCTCTCTAGGTTCTTTTTGCTCTCTAGGTTCTCTAGGTTCTCTTTGTTGAGCTGGATTTCTTGGATTGCGATTGTCTCCGCGACCTTCCGGACGTTGCGGCCGACCTTTGCGGTCATCCGTTTTTTCTTTGTCGTCGTCGGTTTTTGAATCAGTTTGCTCGGACTTTGGCCTTGGTGGCTTGCGGTCTTTGTTTTGAGCGGGACGAGAATCAGAATTTGATTCGTCAGTCTTTACGTTTTTGTCAGAATCATTCGACTCAGTTTTTGCTGCTGGTTTAGGACCACGAGGCGGACGGGGAGTCCGAGCTGGGCGAGGAGTGCTTCCTTCTTCCGATGTCATGGCTACAGCTTTACCTTTTGGTGGATTGAGCGCCTGCTCATCCAAGATTTGATAAATTAATTCTTGTTTTTTGAGCTTATCATATTTTTTGATGTTTAGCTCTTTTGCGATATCTCTCAGTTCGGTAACTTTTTTACCGTTGAGTTCTATAATGTCGTACATGTGTTTTTGGTTGAAACCGAATTTTAATGATGAATGGCTAGTTTGGTATAAATTCCTCCCTGAGAAATAGATTTGAATAATATGATTGCAGGAAAGGATTGTCAGAAAAGACAGTACAAGTATACTGCTTTTTTAGCTAAACAATATTTCCATGATGATTTTTCTCCTCACTGACTGTTGATAACTCTAAATAATCACTCAACGCCTGAGGCTGAATAGGTGTTTATACTCCATTGATCATGTTTTGTTGCATTAAGTTGTTTGGGCTGACCCTTATCCACGATTCTTTTTAAAGCGTTATTCTTCCTGTATCTTTGCAAAAATTCTTGTCATGATTCAACGCGTACAATCGCTGTATTTATTTCTTGGCTCTTTGGCATTGTTTGCAGTCTTTATTACCGACCTCGCAAGATTTGTTGACCAATCTGGATTGTATTATTACTTGTCGATTTTTGAATTTCAGGGACCTGCTGAAGTAATGCAAGCCAAAGACAATACGATATTCATTCTGTTGCTGTCTCTTTCAGCTGGAGTTATGCTGGCAACGATGCTACTCTTCAAGAATCGAAAGCTACAGCGACAAATTTGTCGGGTGCAATATTTGTTGATTGCTGGAGGAGTTGTGGCCATGTTTATCTTCATTTCCGACAACCATGACAGACTGCCGGAATTAAC
>CAZKMC010000273.1:0-3926 GCA_964553485.1 uncultured Comamonadaceae bacterium | reverse complement strand
CTATTTGCTATTACACCCAGGGCTTTTGTCACATGGCAAATGGAGACTATCCAGAAGCTTTGATCAAGTTCAACAGAATTAAAGAAATCCTTGACGGGAAGTCACATATAAGAAAAGATTTGGCCAAGCGGTATGTGCGCACCTTGACGAATATTATGAACTGCCACATTGATCTTGGAAATCCAATTGAGGCGCATAAAGTATTAATTGAGCTAAGAGCACTTGTTCCACAACCCGGATTTAAGAGCATGGACGTGGCGATGGCAATCTTCAAAAATGCATATTTGGCTGAGTTACGGATTTGTCACATGACTGGCAAATTTGAAGAAGGTCTGAAAGTAGTGGATGAAATTCTGAAGGGAATGGAACATTATGAGGGCAAGCTGCACAAGGAGCAGCAATTGACCTTCTTCTATCAAATTGCCTATATATACTTCGGCGCAGGAGAGTTTAACAAAGCCCTGTTTTGGATAAACAAGGTGCTTAACGACAATGAGAATACTTTGAGACAGGATATCTATTCCTATGCCCGTCTGTTTAACCTAGTGATTCATTACGAATTAGGGAATACAGATTTATTGGAATACATCACCAAATCCACGCAACGATACTTGAGCAAACGTCAACGCGATTATCAAATAGAGAAAGTGGTCATTGACTACATGCGCAAGTTGATACGTACGCCTAATGTAATTGATCGTAAGGAAGTGTTCGTGAAGTTTAAAGACGAACTTAACGAATTGATTACTGGGCCTGATGATCGAGTAGTTTTGAAATATTTTGATTTCATTAGATGGGCAAATAGCAAGATCGAAAATGCATCTTTTGCTGAAGCGGTATAGAAAAAAAGAAAATTTAGGCACAAAAAAGAGAGGCTATTGCCTCTCTTTTTTTGTTTAATCACTTTTATTTGATCACTTTAAATTCTGTCCGTCGATTAATTTGATGTTCTTCTTCTGAACACTCAACTCCTTGAACACATTTGTTTAGGAGTTTTCTCTTTCCGTATCCTTTGCTAAACAGACGTTCCCTTGAGATTCCTTTCTTCACAACATAGTCCACAACTGCTTTTGCTCTTTTTTGTGAAAGCTCGTCATTGAAAGGATGACTTCCTCTACTATCGCAATGCGACGCAATCTCAATGTCAAAGGCGGGATTGTCCTTCAGTAGTTTAACTACATAGTCCAAATATGGAACTGCATCGGGTCTGATCTGCCATTTGTTATAGTCCCAAAGGATGTTTGGCATTTCGTGTGGGTTGTTTCCTGCTTGGTTATTGGGGTCTCCAATACCAGAGCCATTGATATTTCCTGTTCCTTTGTCAGCATTTCCATCACCGTTCCCGTTACCATCACCATTCCCATCACCATTTCCGGTTAAATCTCCATCAGGATTTGAAACTTCAAGCATGGAGAAAGTCATGTTCAACTCTTCATTAGACTGGATATTCGTTGTGCTAATTGCCTCATTGACAGCAAAGAAACCATCTTTCTCTATTCTAACTTCATATTCTTTTCCGGGTAATAATGAGACTTCGAACATTCCGACATTATCAGTATAGACCAATTCTTCTGTACCATCAGTAAGGTTTTTAACCAAAACGGAGGCACCTGAAATTGGGTCACTTCCTTTAGTCCGCGAAACAAGACCTTTCAATTGGATTTGTGGTCTAAACTGTTCAAAGCCATAAATCGCATCTCTTCCAGATCGATCCGATGAAAAGAAACCCTTGTTGGATCCAATGAATGCCATTCCAAAATCATCACTAGAACTGTTCAAAGGATATGAAAGATGAAATGGTCCTGTCCATCCATTTCCATGATCTACTGCATATAAGATATCTTGACCTCCTAACGTCACATGGCCGTTGCTGGAGAAATACAGCGTGTCTTGGGATAAAAGTGACGGGAACAGTTCATTTTCTGATGTGTTTATGACTCCTCCTAAATTTGTTGGACTGCTCCAAATACTATCTTGTTTAGTAACTTTCCACAAGTCCATTCCACCAACTCCACCGCCCTGATCAGATGAAAAAATAAGCGTGTTGCCATCTTTAGAAATAGTGGGGTGAGCATACATGTATTTCGAATCATTGAAGGGTAACAATTTTGGATTGCTCCAGTTGCCGTTTTCATCTTTTTCTGAAATGTACAATTGCGTGGTGCTTACAGAAGAACTATTGCCCTGCAGCTGGTTGTTGAGTCCGTAGTTACTTCTGGTCAATACCATTGTATTTCCATCTTCGGTGAAAGAGGCAATACCGTCGTGAAATTTGCTGTTGAC
The DNA here is from genome assembly GCA_964553485.1 of uncultured Comamonadaceae bacterium. Lineage (GTDB taxonomy): Bacteria > Bacteroidota > Bacteroidia > Flavobacteriales_D > Sanyastnellaceae > CAZKMC01. The sequence goes on along the minus strand of CAZKMC010000273.1, from coordinate 1,643 downwards.
TCCTTTTATTTTGGAAGGCTGAGACCATGAACTTTCATTTTTATCAATGATATAAAGATCAGTATAGCTCAATCCTGTATAAGGGTCTTTTTTGACTGTATTTCGGTCAATACCAGTCAGAATCAATTTGTTGTTTGAAATAACAGGTGAAAATGCTGCCATTAAATCTGGAATAACCTCCTGTGAGATATTCCATAAAGTTGAATCTCGCTTAAGTGCATCAATGTTTTTGCAAGAAGACTTCAAAGTTTGTGCAGTAGTATTGGATGGGTCTCTAGATAGAATTCCTCCAAATAGATCTTCTGCTTCTTTGTATTCTCCAATTGCCATTAAGGTGCGGCCAAGCTTAATTCTATCTTCATCAGTGGCAGTATTACTGGCTACTAACATCTCATAATGTTCCTTGGACTTCTCAAATGAGTTGATGTCGAAGTAAGTTTCAGCAAGAATCTTTCGAGCCTCACTATCTTGCTTTTTCGCGAGTCCCTTTTCAAGATGGTACACGGCATCTTGGAACTTGAGATTCTCATATGCCGTCTTTCCGTCTTTGAGATGCAAAGAAGCACAGGAGCTTAAGAGGAATCCCGAAAGCAATACATAAATGCCGATGGTAATTTTCTTTGTCAACATATGCTAGAAATATCTTGGTGAGCGGGTTTTCAATTGAACGTTTTTGCCAAAATCAAACCCGAGCATGATTTCATGTGAGCCTGACGAATAGTTTTTGATTTCTGTTGTTGTGAAGTCATAGGCATATCCAGCCCTTAATTGAGGAGTGATATTGTATTCCAACATTCCTACAAAAGCATCTCCTGTTCTGTATCCAAGACCTAACCACAACCTTTGGTATAATAGAACATTGCAATTCAAATCAAGCTCCATGGGAGCGTTTGGCACATATTTAATCAGAACTGATGGTTTAATAGCCAATGCTGGATTCACCTCAAAAACCACTCCTCCATTCAAATAATAATGCTGCTGGAAATACGCATCCTCAATACTAGCGGGCAATAGAAGTTGGTCATCCAAAGAATAGATCACCGGAACTGAAATCCCGGCAAACCAATTATCAGTGTTGTAATAAACTCCAAAGCCAAACTTTGGCACAAACTCTCCACTAATATTGTTTTGGACATAGACCTCATCACCCTCGTCCCAAACTATTATCTCGTCGAAATTAGCAGAGTAACTAGCTACGCCAGCTTTAATTCCAAAGCTCAAATTTCCAGGACCAAGAGGCAGACGATAAGCCAGATTTGCCGAAACATCTAATTGACTGGTGATTCCAATTTGGTCATTACTTACCAAAAAGCCGAGACCTAATCTATTGTTAGCTATGGGGCCATCAATTGCAAATACCTGAGTCACTGGGGCTTTGTCAAATTTGACCCACTGACTTCGATGAAGCAAAGAGGCACTGAAATAATCATGTGAGCCTGCATATGCGGGATTCAGAAGTAATCCGTTAAACATATACTGACTAACCATCACTTCCTGCTGAGACCATGAGGCAACGTAAGTTACCATCAAGGCCAGGATCAGAATATATTTTTTCATGCGTATATAAATTCGTTCTTATCTACGTAAATCCACATAAGTGGCAAATTGATTTTGTCCGGCTTCAAAAACCACAAAGTAAGTAC
>CAZKMC010000272.1:1428-3930 GCA_964553485.1 uncultured Comamonadaceae bacterium | reverse complement strand
AGTTAAAAACAAAATATAAAAATATGGCTCAAAGCAAATCTGAAAGTTTAGCGCATTTCTAATGCGCTACTTGCCATATACTAACCGTTCTCGATACACGGGTACGGTATACAAACATCCTTCGAGTGCACTTCACACTTCGCTAATCAGCGCACTAGAACTGACAGCGAGATAGATTGGATTAAATATTTGGCATTAAACATTGAGCATTAAACATTCACTAATCAAGGCACTCGAACTGACGGCGAATGTGTTCAGTCGAATTATTAACTACTAATTATTAGTTATTAAATGCCTCCACAACTCTTCTCCGTCTACAGCAAACACCTTGATCTCCAAAGTCCGCTCTTTACGTGGGCCTTCAAATGTAAGTGTGGCAAAATTCCGCTGGCCAACAATAGTGCCTTTTACGCGGTGGGTATTCTTTTCATCTGAATGATCGTAGTAACCGCTCGTAAGAGGAGAACACGTGAGGTCGTATACATCATGGCCATTTGGCAGAGTGAGCTTGCTTAGCTCCGTGTGGTGACGGTCGCCGGTGAGGAAAATGACACCTTCAATGCCTTCATCATTCAGTCTTTTCAAAATATAATCGCGCTCTTCAGGGTAGTTTGCATGGTTCTCATAATCAGCCATGTCGCTCAGAAATTGTCCGCCCACCGCTACCAATTTAAATGGAGCTCGGCTGTATTTCAAGGCTTCAATTAACCATTCTGTTTGGCTGTCGCCGAGGATTGATCTATTCTCGTTTTGAACATCCTGGGGACAACGGAAATACCGATTGTCCAACAAAAAAACATCCACATCGGCATAAGTAAATTGCCCCGTAATCCCAGGCATCCCGGGAAGTCCAAATCCGTTGTTTCCCCAGAACATCTCAAACGCTTCTTCTGTCCATTCTTTGTGAATAAAGCTGCGGTCGCTGTCATTGGGACCAAAATCATGATCGTCCCAAATAGCGTAGTGTGGACAAGCGTGCAGTAGATTCTGCAACTCCGGCAATTTCCGCATGTGAGAATAGCGATGGTGGATGCTGCTTTTGCTGTTGAAGTCAACCTCGCGCAAATAGATGTTGTCTCCCAACCACAGCATGACGTCTGGTTTCTTTTCAGCAATACTCTCGAAGATCTTGTATTCGGCACCATAGGGTTTTCCGGGACGATCAACTTCGGGTTCGTTAATATAAGTGCAGCTTCCCGTGGCTAATGTGAATGCGGGTGGATCGATGCGGTATTGCCACAATGGCTGCGACTCAAGCTGGAAGGTGCTAGGCATCAAAGTACCATCTACTTGCACGCGATAGTAGTAGGTGAGTCCCGGTTTGGTGAACGCAAGTAGCTTTGCCGTATATGCAGACTCCAGGTTGGTTTGCACCATAGAAGTGTAACACAGAGAATCTACTTTTTCGCCTTCCCAATAGACGATACGCACTTCCGCCGCGCCATCAGTTTGTAGCCAAATGAGAGATTCCTTTATCTCGCAATAACCCAACATCGGCCCGCTGGCAAGTTGTGAGAATGATGGTGCTGAGGAGAGAAGTAGCAGACAGATTAAAAGGATGCGCATAGGTTTAAAGTTTGCCTCGCAAATTACAGATTACGAATTACAAATTGGTACTCGCAGGCTCGTGGGTTCGCTTCGCATCGTTTGCTGACTCGCAAGCTGGTGGGTTCGCTTCGCATTAAAGTCGATATCTAGTCAAGATTCAATATCTTTTTGCACTTAATATTTATTCATGATGAAACTTGCTTTGATCTGGTTCGTCTTTTCCTTTTTGGTTTTGTGTGCGCCCTCATCGGTGGCTGCACAGAGTTCTAGTGGACAAAATCAAATTGATTCTACGGCAGTTTATCAGATACTGAAAACTGATGGAACCATATTACGAGGACGGATCCTGGAGTCGAATGAACTAAATCTCAAATGTGGAAACGATGGACGGGAGGCGAATCATTGTGCCTTAGCATACAGTTCAACGACTCATATCTCCACATAATCAAGTGTACATAGGTCAAGATGGGGACTCGATAACAGATAGATTCGCGAACAGAGGGTTTCTTGCGTCGAATGCGTTACCAATAAAAAAAGGCGAACATTATGCCCAGTTAAGCTTGATAGGCCCCAATGTGCAATTGGTACCGTTCGATCAGTTTGAAATCGGAATTATGTCTTCATGGTTCACGGCACCGCTGATTCTCTCGCTCAAATACAATATACGTCTGAGCCGAAGATCAAATATTGGTTTAAACTTATATGGAGGTACAGGACATTGGGTCATCCCTGATCAAAATGCCGGATTGGCTAATATCGTTTAGACATATGGAAACAGGATCAATAACATATCAGTAAGTGGAGGTTTTGGTGTTATTGAAGATGGTAGATCTTTCGATTACAGACCCACTACTGGACTCAATGGATTGCTTAGGATCAGACCAAGACTAAGCGCTGTATTAGAATCAGTTATCCTGTTGCCGGGTAAACGTCGGTCTTATAAAAATACCAGCA
>CAZKMC010000272.1:0-1418 GCA_964553485.1 uncultured Comamonadaceae bacterium | reverse complement strand
CAACCCTGAGACAGGTGAATACGAAGAGATTACCACAACCAGGTTAGGTGCTGAGAAACCTCCGTCAGGTTACGTGGTTCTGGGTTTACGTTATCATATCAACTACAATTCAGCATTTCAATTCGGATTCAGTATGATACATAATTCCAGACATTGGGTCCGCGTTCCTATCCCGATGATACAATGGTATAGAGCCTTCTGACCGGCAATTGCCATAAACCTTTCAGGTTTCCATTTTTTGGTAAAATATGAGAGGTTCTGAGTACTCATAGAATGTTAAAGATTTAAGGGCCAGGCAGGCTAGATCAACTAATAATTTCGATCTTCATTTTCTATTTTCTATTTTCTATTTTCTATTCTTCATTTCCATTTCCATTTCCGGCCCTAAGCCAAAAAAGAGCCCAACGGGCGGCATTCTCGTAGCCCCGACCGTAAGGTCGGGGGTTTGTTGGTGGGAGGAAATTATGAGCCCGATAGGGCGGTATTTTGCGTTCAAACAAAACCGACAAACTATGATGTCGGCCTGTTGCAATTTTCATTTTCCCAAAATGATTATGACGGCCGGATGTGATCCGGCCCTACGGGTTGCACAAAAATGTTTGTTCCAAATTGAAGATGATGACTTTGTACTGGCACACCTAGAGCCTTATTAATTATTAGTTATTTGAAAGAAAACATCTTCCCAAAACGAATCTACCCACATTCCATATTGAACATCGGAAGGATGAAGATTATCAGACGCCACAAGATTCGGCGTGTCTGGCCATTGTTGGGAGATGGGGGTGATGTTGTAATGAGCTACGCCGTGGTCTTCGGTGATTGTTTGACATGCGGCATTGAACTGTGCTAGCTCCGCGCTGATGCTGGCTTGGTTGGGTTCGCCAAAGGGGGTGTAGCCGTAATCCGGGATGGAGACGACAAACACTCGTTCCGGATTTCCTCCGGCGAGGGCGATGGCTCTGTCCAACAAGGCTTCGTATTCTACTTCGTAAGCATCCAGCGATAGTCCCTGATACTGGTTGTTCACACCGATCAACAAACTCACCAGGTCAAATTGTGCGGTGTCAATCATCATGTTGTCCATCGCATCGCTCAGGTTGGCGGTGGTCCAGCCGGTGGTGGCGATGATGAACGGATCCGACAGATGACATTCATCCGTGTGTTCGTTGATCTTGGCGGCTAACTGTACTGGCCACCGACCCTCCTCTGGCACACTTTGACCTATTGTATAGCTATCGCCGAGCGCAAGGTATTTGATGACTTGCGGATTATCCGACGGCGCAGTTGCTGGACTCAAAGCGGAGCTAGGAATTACGGTAGCAGTAGTGTCGGTTTCTGGAGTGGAGGAAGAGACTTCCTCGGGCTGACAGCCCAAAAGAAAAAACAAACAAAGGAAAAGGGAAGTCATGCGCATGGGA
>CAZKMC010000271.1:0-3932 GCA_964553485.1 uncultured Comamonadaceae bacterium | reverse complement strand
GATCGAAAACTTAAATTATCTACGGTCTTGGCATTCAAGTTGAAACCGAAACCAGGTTTACTATAGCTCAAATTCATTAAAAGTCCTTGTCCATCTCTGTAGATGAAACCATTGTCTGCATTAGGGTCATTGATCTTCTCCACATATTCTCCCATGAAATTCCATCCCTTATAAAGAAGGTTGATACGTCCACCATAAGCACCTACATTTTGAGGTAGCTCAAGTACTAAAGTGTCCTTTTCAATTGTACTTCCAGACTGGAAACGAGAAACGAATGAAGTTCCAATAGTCACTTTCAAGGGTTTATCGTTCAACGACTTAAAGATGTCATTTACAAAGAACTCACCATCTACTGCCCTAATAATTCCAGGGCCATTGATCAATCCATCTTGAAAATCGAGACGTTGTTTCCCATAAATTCCTTTTATCGCTACACCATCAATCGGCGTAAACTTGACACGGAATCCGTCAAGGGCATTGTCGATTCCCAGGTTTCGCTCTTCGTATGTGCGCAGTAGCATCCCGCTTCCAAACTGGTCATAGAAGTTTCCTATGGTTATGTCAAATTTTTGGTGGGTATACTGGGCGTATCTATATCCAATGCCAGTCCCTGAAAACCTTCCTGGAAAACCAAGGACTGCATTCATGTACGATTCGTAACGCATTCCTGCGGTAAAATTCCCCTTGGTATAAATCAGGTTGGCATAGGCATTGAATCCTGTTTTTTCCGGGGGAACAACTGCACCAATGATGGAGTCGGCATTGTATTGTTGCCAAAGGATTTGGACATTTCCATGGATTTGTCCCATATCGTTTTCTTGTGAAAACAGTGAAGTAGACAACAATAGAAAAAATGCCCCAGCTAGATACTGAAGTGGTCTCAAGGTTTTGGTTTTTTGGTGTGTTCAAAAGGTCTTTTTCAAGTCCCCACATTCAAAGCTAAAAAAAAGGCGCCGAGCGCCTTCAAGTTAGTTACTTAGAAATTTTGACGAGCTCTTCGTAAAGCTCTTCTTCATCTCCGTCAGAGTAGTTGTTGTGCTGCCAAACAATATTTCCACTGCCGTCTACCAAGAAGGTATGCGGTACATTGATTACTTGCATAGCACGCGCAAAGTCTTTATTCGAATCAAGAAGAATCTCATATTCCCATTCCACACTATTCACATATGGTCCAACTCGCGAAACAGAACGCTGGTCGTCAATGGTTACAGCTACAATCTTAACACCTGTTTCATCTTGCCAATCTTCATAATGTTCCGCATAGCTGTTCAATTCTCTTTTGCAAGGACTGCACCATGTGGCCCAAAAGGAGATTATCATTGGCTTGCCATCATTTTCCAAAGTTCCAGTATCAATGGTGTTTCCCATAAGGTCTTTGATTTTTACTGAAGGAACTTTATTGGATTTGCTCTGAGCAAAGGATAAGGTAGCAATTGCCATTGCGAATAGAAGGGTCAAAGAGTTTTTCATGTATGAGTAAGATTGTGTATATAAAAAAAGGATCAGCAGGTAGGATACAAACGATGTACCAAACTGCTGATCCTTTTATCTTGTTCTAATTCCCTTATTTAGTCAGGGTAACGCGTACAGTTGAAACGTTACCGTTTACGTTAAGGCTTACAATGTAAAGACCAGCTTCAACGTTGCTGAAGTCCAACTCCATACGCTGCTCACCAGCCTGAACAGTTCCAAGGTCTTGTGACATTACCTGTGCACCAACCATGTTGTAAACTGTAACAGTTACGTCGCTAGACTGAGCAACTCCGAATGTCAAGTTTGAGATGTCGTTAGTTGGGTTTGGATATACATTCAATCCAGTTACAACTTCGTTCTCCTCAACAGAAACAGTAGTGTTTACATTACCAGCAGCTTCTTCTTCTTCAAACTCGTAGTTTCCGTTGTAATCATAGATCACAGAAACCATGTTCCAGTCATCATTCAATGAACGACACTGAGCTGAACCGTCAATACCACCCCAGATAGATCCGTTCAATCCGTCTCCATAAGAGTCAGTAATACGGAAAGTATAGCATCCAGTTGCAGGTACAAATACGTCCTCGATGTAGTTTGTCTCAGAAGCATACGTTCCAGTAGATACAGAAGCAACAACAGTTCCGTTGTCATCCATAATCTCCCATCCTGTTTCTTCACCCCAGTTGTCAGTGTTGATTTCAACACGCAAATGAGAAGTTGCTTCAGTTGCTCCAGCAATGTATGCTGTAGTAGAGTTGTTGGTGTCATTGTCATCAGCAGATGTGATTTCAATGTTCAACGTTCCACCACCGTCAAGTTCAACAGATCCTACCATTACCTCAGCAGTAGCATATGTATTCAAAGACCCTGTCCAGTCATAAGACAAAGGAGAAACTCCACCAGACACTTCGATAGTAGCTGAAGTCAATACATCAGTACCAAGGTTCTGGATTGTTACAACAACGTCAACAGAACCACAAGATGCAGTTGCACCATCGTAAGAAACGATTGCTGGATCATTTGGCAATGTTGCCGGCTGACAATCAGCTGCTTGGAATATCGCTACGTGATTTTCCAAAGAAGCCTGACCAGACTCTACCAAAATTCTGTTTGGGCAAACAGTATAGATGGTAGGGTAGTAAGTGTTTGTGTAAAGTTGGAACACGTTGTACGTGTTGTCCATGATAGGCTGTGGAGTTCCAGTTACCCAGTCACCAGTGGTGTTACCACCCGTACCATAAAGGTCTTCTAGAGTAGTATCATCATCAGCTTCCAATACAAATACCATTACTTCATCAGTACCTTCTGGTCCGTATGTGTTGTAAATCTCCTCTAGAACACCTTGCTGGTGGTAGCTCCAACATGGGCCACACCAAGTAGCAGAGAAATCCAGAATCACTGATTTTCCTTCGTCAAGTATATCATATAGGTTCCACTCGACTCCATTCAAGTCTGTGGCAGTAAAATCAGGAGCAATGCTTCCGTCTTCCAACTGAGCAAATGCCGTGTTTACTGTAAGTACTGCAAAGAATACAGCTGTTAAGCGTAAAATGTTTTTCATAAGTGTTTTGTTAAAATCCAACCAAGAATTAATTTGAACCATAAAAGTAGTTCAAAGAATTTCGGAAAGTATCACCAATTATAAAGATTCTAGTAATCCTTTGGAAGGTCAAATGGCTCATCTGGGAGATTTGCGCATGGAAAGAATCTTAGTTAAGGGCATGGATTATCTTCTAATGTGTTGATATACAGTATTATAGAACACGTGTGAGTTATGCGTGCATAGGGTTTTTGCTTGTGGGCTTCTCCAAGAATCTACCATTCCAACGGATGCATTTCAGTTTCACCACTTTTTCTTGGAAACCCAAGAATGAGATACTCTCGTGAAGCACACTGTAGATACACATCGTATCTTTACTGAAAACACACCGAAATGAAACACATCTTACTCTTTCCCTTTTGCTTGCTTTTCTTCATTACTGCTTCTGCCCAAACCTTTGAAGTAGTGGACCCTGTATTCCTTGTTGAAGGAAATGCTTCAGATCTGGAGCTTGATGTACATTGGGGTATTCACAATCTCAGTTCAGAAGCTAAAACCGTAAGAGTTAGCAGAACGCTTATTCAAATGGAAAGCGGAGCAGAAGACAGGTTTTGTTGGGGGCCAATATGCTACCCAGTAAACACGGCTGAATCTTCCGATAGTGATAACCTATTGGTTACTATTGAAGCTGATTCTGTTAATAATTCATTCATCGGATACTATGAACCAGAAGGTACAAGCGGTTATGGTGTTATTGAATATTGTTTCTTCGATCATTTCAACTTTAGCGATGAAATCTGTAACACGGTAACTTATTGCACGCTTGAAAATGACTGCGCGGTTGGTGTTATAGAGAATAAAATGAGTGTTTCGCTTGGAGATATTGGCCCAAATCCATTGTCTGCAAATTCTGCGTTTA
>CAZKMC010000270.1:0-3972 GCA_964553485.1 uncultured Comamonadaceae bacterium | reverse complement strand
GACTCCGTAAAAGAAAACTTGATGGATCAAGTGACTTCAGGGAAATTGGACGGAGTGATGAACTTGTTCAAAGGAAAGGCAAATCCGGATTCTTCCAATCCTTTAGTTAGTTGAATTATTCAGACTTTGACCTCAAAATTGACTTCAAAATTAGGATTAGACGCAGGTACATCAAATCAGTTGGCGAGCAGCGTTATTTCTATGGTCATGAAAATGGTTTCAAGCAAATTCCAAGACTCTGATCAGTCAGGTGATGCGGCCAGTGTAGAAGGCTTCCTCGGAATGGATGGAGGAGATGTCATGGATAAAGCAAAAGGCATGCTTGGAGGTTCAATTGGAAAATTATTTGGTTAATTTTTAAATACATAACAACATGGGTTACTACAAGACCATAGGCGGAAACAAGTACGACAGAGAGTTGATTGAACTCGCAGAGAAATTGACTTCAGGCGGTGGAGATGGAAGAGTCTCTAAAGAAGATGCTGCAAAATTGTTAGATGTGGTTAAGGATGGAGCTAGTTATACAGACATTGAGAAAGACACAATGTCTTATATCCGTAAAAATTTCAAGTGGACAGATGCAGCAGATGGGTGGTTTCGCTCAGAAATTCGCAAATGGGCTGCTAGTAAATAGATATTTAAAAAAGTCACTCTTTATCAAAGGGGTGCCTTTTTTTATCTTTGTGACTATATAGCACATTGAATTTATTCGATGGGCCAGTTTATTGGCTCAGTCAATTATGTTGGAACAAGCAAGTAATAGCACTTTATACCTCATACTTATTGCATCGGTGTTAATTTCCTTTGTAACAGGATTTGTCGTGAAGTTTATTGTAGATCGCAGAACACGAAAAAACTACCGGGCAATTGATGGGGAATTGGAAGTTAAGCGTGTGCGCTATAAAAAGCTACGCAATGACTTTCAGCAGCTTCAAACCGAAATGGATCACCAACGTGTTGAACTCCATAAACTGAGAGGCTTTAAAGAGTCTGGAAAAAATGATCAAACGGAAATAAGACTTATTCAAGCCCAACTTAAAAACCTTCAGGAGGAAACAAAACAACTCCAAAAGGAGAATTTCAATCTAAGACAAGTAGTTCCTCTGAGTAAATCTAAAGTTGATGTCTCTTTCCAGTATAAGGAACTGAAAAAGAGATTTGTACTTCTTCAGAAAAATCAAAATACAATCAGATCAGAGTATGATCGCTTGAAGCAATCCAATCAAGTTCATGCTGATTACGACGCCTTGTTTTTGGCACATTCACAACTCAAAAAGGATTTCGATTTAATCAGGCTTCAAAGCAGAGAACTCGAAATTGAAATTCAAGAACTTAAGCAAACGGGCCAAGAAAGTAGCAATTCTTAGCACAGTTGATTTTAGCGTTTCACGATGCGGGCATAAACAGCAAGATGGTCTGAAAATCCGCCCTTGTAATTGGAGCCTACATAGGTGCGACTAGGCTTTTTAATCCCGTTTTTTGAAGTAAACATCACTCGGGCATCATCGTACATTTCCATTTTCGAAATTTTATATCCTAGACGATTCGTTTCGGTCGAACTACGATCAACCAAAATTTGGTCAAACATATACCAGTCACTTTTGTGGCTTACTGTTCCTTTCTCGGCCCTTTTCAATCGCCAAGCTAAATTGATTAACGGGTTAGATTGTACCTTGTCTTCTTGCGCATTCAGTATCTGTTGAAGACTTTCGTCCTGTGGCTCATCGTTAAAATCTCCCATCACGATTGCCATGTCCTGACTTTCAAATCTTACGTTTTCTCTGAGTGCGGCGTCCAATGTTTTTGCTGCAGCTGCCCTTTTGTATGCTGTTTCTAGCTGTCCATTTCTTCTACTAGGCCAGTGATTTATAAAGAAATGAGCTTTTTGTCCATCGGGAAATATTCCCCAAACATGCATGATATCTCTTGAGTGTAATGAACTTTCCGCGAAACGATCGATTGTCAGTAGCTGGTGGCCTTGATGCTCGAAAATTGCAGGGTTGTACAGAAAGGCGACATCAATTCCGCGGGAGTCTATACTCTCAGCATGAACAATGCGATAATTACCGGTTCTTAGTAGTCTGTGATTAATTAGATCCCGAACAACTTTTTCATTTTCGACTTCTGCCAATCCAACAAAACTTGGCAATTCATTGTTAGGAGCCAATGCAAAAAGCACATCTGCTAAATGCTCAATTTTCTCCCAATATTTTGGTAAATCCCAATCCAAAACTCCAGAAGGAGTAAAGGCATGATCAGCAGTCAAGGGATCATCTTTAACATCAAAAAGATTTTCAACGTTGTAAAATGCTACAGTCCATTCGTTCATTTGTGGTTTTTCAAATCCTACCTTTTTTTCACTCCTAACGCACCTAAAATCCCCCTAGCCAATTCTCTGAAAATTGTTCTTCCTAGCTGACGAACCATGGTGTTCTTGGAAGCGCTTTCAAGAAATGTGCTTTCTTTTTTTGAACTTCTTCGGGTTCCTGTAACAGCCTTTTCAGCTTTGGTTTTCTGAGCAGCCATTTCTTGCTTGTGCTCTTCAGCACGAGCTTTGTCCATTTTAACCTTTAGGATTTCATATGCTGACTCTTTATCGATTTCCTTGTTATAATGGTCAGCGAGTTCTGAATTTGCTACTACCTCATTAATTTCTTTAGCCGTCAGAATATCCATCCTTGTTTTGGGGGCTACCAATAGTGTGGCGGCCAATGGTGTGGGTATTCCCTTTTCATTTAACGCAGTAATGAATGCTTCTCCAATCCCTAATTTGGTCAGAAGTTCGTCTGTTTTGTAGAACTCAGTTTCAGGATAGTTTTCCGCAGTTTTATTGATAGATTTTCTGTCCTTTGCGGTGAACGCTCTTAAAGCGTGCTGCACCTTCAAGCCTAGCTGACTCAGCACAGCATCAGGGACATCTGTTGGATTTTGAGTACAGAAGAACACACCCACACCTTTGGAACGAATAAGCTTGATAATAGCTTCAATCTGATCCATAAGTGCGCTGCTTGCTTCTTTAAATACAAGGTGGGCCTCATCAATGAAAATGCACAATTTAGGAACGTCTTTATCTCCTTGCTCTGGAAAGGTAGAGTACACCTCTGCCAATAAACTCAACATGAAGGTTGAGAAGAGTTTTGGTTTGTCTTGAATATCTGTTAGGCGAATGATTGAGATAACGCCTTTGCCATCTTTCTTTCTTACCAAATCGTCTACGTCAAAACTTCTTTCACCAAAAAAGGTGTCAGCACCCTGCTGCTCAATTTCTATTATTTTTCGGCTGATAGCCCCAATAGAAGCAGTAGAAACCAAACCATATTCATTTTCTATGAGTTTCTTGCCTTCGGGAGTCATGATAAACCGAAGGACCTGCTTGATGTCTTTGAGATCAACAAGAGGCATGTCATGGTCATCACAGTATTTAAAGATCAACGCCATTACCCCTCCTTGGGTGTCATTCAAATCAAGGATTTTACTAAAAAGAACAGGGCCAAATTCGCTCACAGTGGCGCGCAGTTTCACTCCTTTTTCTTTACTTAGAGTAAGAAGTTCAACGGGCATCGGCATTGATTCATAAGGGATGCCTATTTCTCCATGTCGCCAAGTAATGTGGTCATTCAATGTCCCTGGTTGGGCAAGTCCACTCAAATCACCTTTGAGATCCATCAAAAGGCAAGGGATACCACTACAAGAGAGTTGCTCTGCCAGAACTTGAAGCGTTTTGGTTTTACCAGTTCCTGTGGCTCCAGCGATCAAACCATGTCTGTTTAGTGTTCTTAATGGAATTTTAACCTGTGCACCAGGCACCACCTTGCCATCCAACATGGCACCACCAATTACAAAACTCTCTTTCTTGAATGTATACCCGCTATTTATATTAGCTAGAAATTTTTCTGACCTGCTCATGTATTTTCTTTTTCAGCACGAATATCACAAAAAAATAAGAGGGCAGCCCCTCCTCTAGATACTATT
>CAZKMC010000269.1:725-3994 GCA_964553485.1 uncultured Comamonadaceae bacterium | reverse complement strand
TTCTTGCCTTTTTCCAGTCCATTGGGTTTTCGATTGGTACTATTGCGTCCGTTCAGATTATAATTTCAGCCCTTATCCCACCTTTGATTTTCTCCTGCGGAATTTTGATGAAACTCAAAAACCCCTTGTTAGCGGCTTCGCTTCTAATCATCGATTTTGCGCTCATCCTATTTGCACCGATAATCCTGAGTGACGGCCTATTCCTCTTCCTGCTTGTCCTCTGGTTTTGGATGCTCCTTCAAACAACCAATCATAAGAAGTATGTGTTTGTTTCGGGACTACTACTGGGCGCTATGATACTTGTCCGGCCAATCGCTCAATTCTTGCCGTTGGTGTTGATTCTTTGGTGGATCTGGCAGAAGATGAGCAAAAGATTACTCCTCGTTATGCTTGCAGGCACATTCATTTTACCTGCATGTTGGATGACTAGGAATTATGTTCAATTCCAAACTTTCTCATTGAGTTCTATGGGGTCTAATAACCTCCTGTTTTACAATGCCTCAGGAATATTAGCGGAAGAGAACGGACAGGATTTGACCACCTCACAATCTCTCCTCGCGCGAAGCGCAAAAGCCACCCAAGATTGGGAAAACGACCCTTTGGCAACCAAAAAGTACCTCAATTACTGCAAGAAAAGTGCGATTGACATCATCCTTGAACATCCACTTATTTTTGCCAAGCAAACTGCAATTTCTGCGATATTAATGCCATTCAAACCGCCTAGGAGTTATGTAGATCTGGCCCTTAATCTGGAATATAAATATGCGCCGGTTCAAGGTTTGACGAATACAAAAACGTTCAAAGAAAAATTGTCTGGGATGTGGGCCAATACGTCTTCCACCGCTCTGACTCTCACCTTTTATCAATTAATCCTAAACCTTATCGTATTTGGATTTGCCATGATTGCTGTCTTCAAAAGCTGGAAGAACAACCGCTGGATTTCATTGATTGTAATGCTTGTTCTTTATTTCTGGATGACCTCATTAATTACTCAGCCAGATGCCCGATTCCGAATGCCTATGGGCATTTTTCTAGCGCTTCTGGCCGGCAATGTTTCATTAGACAGTATTAGAACAATGCGGTTTGTCCGTCATCAGAAGAGTTGACATCCAATTCAATAGTTGTGCTCACTTGGTCAGGTTGCCCCAACGATTCAGGCTTTCCCGGCGGTTTTGAATCACCCTCCGAAGCTAGATTTTCCTCATGCGTGCTTCTTTCTCCTTCATCATCGTCATCATCATTCCCGTCATCTTCTGAAGAAGCTTTTGGCTTGGGCTTTAGCTTAGCCATTAATTCCGCGTGGGCCTGAGCCTCCAATTCTTCATCTGCGGGATCAAGGACTATTTCTGTTACCGGATGTGCCGTCAACTTGTTTCCTAAAGCTTTCAGGCCTTTGATTGTAATAAACTCGGACAAATCGATTACCTCATCCTCCATATCCCGAGTCTTCTTGAACTTTTTGTTGAATTTGACACGAGCCATTGGATGATAAAGTGTAGTAACCAAAGCAAGCTTGGACTCTTCGTTCTCACCGATGTAAGAAACAGGCTTATTGCTTTCTTCAGCTAAGAACCTCTTGACATAATAATCGTCCTTGTCTGCCTCGAAATACACCACCGAAAGTGGTTTTTCTGGAATCCATTTTTCCAAATGGGTCATCTTCTCATCAAAGTGCGTTGACAGATCAAAACCAGTCAGCCGGTATTGCCCATCCGATCTCAAAACAAGAAGCTTGTCCTCAGGCTGGAACTCCCCAAGGAATTTTCCCCTGCCATCCACATTCAAACGCTGAACCGTTTCATCATACCAAATCTTACGCGCCCCCAAAGTGGAAACACCTTTCTCCTTCATTTCGACTTTCTTGACCGGATACTTGGTAATTTGGTTTCCTCCTGCGCCTCTTCCTTTAATGGTAAATTCGCTGAAGTCAATGTCGAACTTTAGTTTCTTAAGTCGCTGTAATTGCCTTAAGTACACCGTCACTACTTCTGCTTCACCGTTAGGGTTTGCCGTGAAATAATGCACTATAGATCCTGGCGAACCTTTCGTTATTGGATATTCTCGATCTCGGGTAATGGACGTTACCGAAAATCTTTTCACATAAGCCCTCCCTGCTTTTCCATCCTGGTAAATTAGGTTGTAGACCGTACGTTTATCTCCCTTTTTCCACACAGCCACATGAATGATATTCTTTCCAACAAATGCTTTTTGCGAAACCTTCGTCACGATCATCACACCGTCTTCTCTGAAAACAATGATGTCATCAATATCTGAGCAATCAGAGACAAATTCAGACTCACCCCGTTTGAGGTTTGTACCGATAAACCCTTCTTCAAAATTGACATACAACTTCGAATTGGCCACGGCCACTTTGGTTTTTTCAATATTGTCAAACTGCTTGATCTCAGTCTTCCGCTCTTTTCCGTCTGCGTATTTCTTCTTGAGTTGCTTGAAATAATCAATCGCGTAATCAGTCAAGTTCTCAAGATGATGTTTCACTTGACCAATTTCTTCTTCAAGAGATGTAATTTTTTCATCTGCTTTAAAGGAGTCAAATCGAGAGATACGCTTGATCTTGATCTCAGTGAGCCTCGCCACATCTTCATCCGTCACTTTTCGGAGCAAATGTTTGATATGTGGTTTCAAACCATCATGAATGGCCTGGATAATTGCTTCCCAAGTTTCACACTCCTCAATATCTCGGTAGACACGGTTTTCAATGAAAATTTTCTCCAGCGAAGAAAAATGCCACTGTTCTTCAAGTTCATTTTTCCGAATCTCAAGTTCTTGTCGGAGTAAATCTTTGGTCCTTTCCGTAGAGATTACAAGCATTTGGCTCACGCCGAGGAAGTGCGGCTTGTCGCCCTCAATCACTCCAGAGTTTGGGCTAATAGACACTTCGCAATCTGAGAATGCGTACAAAGCGTCAATGGTCCTATCTGGTGAAACACCACTGGGTAAATGGATGGCAATTTCCACCACATCTGCCGTGTTGTCCTCTATCTTTTTGATCTTGATCTTACCTCTGTCGTTTGCCTTGAGAATAGAATCAATGAGTGAAGAAGTTGTAGTTCCAAAAGGAAGCTCGTGTATAATCAAAAGGCGCTGATCTTCTTTTCTGATACGAGCTCTGACTCTCACTTTTCCTCCACGAAGTCCGTCGTTGTAATTGGAAAAATCTGCCATTCCTGCAGATGCGAAGTCGGGAACTAGGCTCACTTTTTTGCCTCGTAAGACATCAATTGAACCGTCTATGAGTTCAACAAAAT
>CAZKMC010000269.1:0-715 GCA_964553485.1 uncultured Comamonadaceae bacterium | reverse complement strand
GGTAGAATTTTACACGCAAGACCAACCGCAATTCCTTCAACTCCTTGAGCAAGTAATAAAGGAAACTTAACAGGAAGCGTTTCAGGCTCTTTGTTTCTTCCATCATATGATGCCAGCCAAGTAGTAGTTTTGTGATTGAAAACTACCTCATTGGCAAACTTGCTCAGCTTGACCTCAATATAACGTGGTGCCGCAGCTCTATCTCCCGTGAGTGTATTCCCCCAGTTTCCTTGCATGTCCATGAGCAGTTCCTTCTGCCCTAGGTAAACAAGTGCATCTCCAATTGAAGCATCCCCATGAGGGTGGTACTTCATGGAGTTTCCTATTACATTCGCAACCTTGTGGAAACGGCCATCATCAAGCTCTTTCAGTGAATGAAGTATCCTTCGTTGCACAGGCTTGAGTCCATCAAATAGGTGAGGAACGGCACGTTCAAGAATTACGTAGGATGCATAGTCAAGAAAATAGTCGTCATACATTTCTTTGACCTGTATGACATTTTCAAGCTGTTGGTCCTCTCCTTGGCTCTCGAATTCGTCGTCTCTTTCGTCGTTGTCTTTTCCTTTTCCTTCCTCGCTCATTTCTTAATTCTTGGCATCTCGGTATCTAATAACTAGTCTTTATCTTCAACCAAATCTTTTTCTACTTTCAGATTCTCCACAATATATTCTTGTCTGGAGGGAGTATTTTTACCCATATAAAAAGACAGTAAATC
>CAZKMC010000268.1:2398-4007 GCA_964553485.1 uncultured Comamonadaceae bacterium | reverse complement strand
CTGCGTGGAAAGCCTCAAAGTTAGATCCAATTGAGGCATTAAGGCATGAGTAATTAGGGCAACTTGACCCACTTCTGCACCCAATTTCCTTGTTTCAGCAGATAGACTCCACTGGACCAATTTTGGGTGTTCAATTCTAAAGAATTGCTTTGCGGATTGGCAAATACCAGTCGAACTCCGGACATACTGAACACCTCTAGAGGCAGTAGGGAATTTGTTTGAAGTGTGAACTTATTGGTTCCAGGATTGGGATAAGCAGTTGCTGAAACAACTCCAATTTCAAGAATGGATGTCCCGCAATCGGGAGCTTCACCTTCCACTACAAAAAGCTCTTCATTTTCCATCCACCAATGCTGCCATTCCCCTCCGCTGAAATCCATGCCATTACTAAGATCGAACCATTGGTCACCGTCCTCTGTTGCGGCAATCCGCAAGACCTTGAGGGCTTCCTGATTTCGAACCCATGTCAACGGTTCATTACTCACACATGATTCAGGACCAAAGGTTTCCTGACAAGAGGGACGTAAGAAATAGACATAATCCTCGTACTGGGGAGATTCGCCATAGGCATATGCTTTGCCGGTTTCGTCAACGCACACTGCCGTGTATTCGTCGCAACCAATACCGATAGGAAAATACTGATAGTCTTCAATCAGTCTGGCCAGAAAGCCCGCGTGGCGCCCTCTTCTGTCAGGGTCGTCATAATGTGTATCTGTAATGACCTCGCTCAAAAAGGGCAAATCAAGAAAATCTCCGGCACCGATAGTTGCATAAAAATTATAAGGATCTTCCAGCATCTCCGAACTGTAGACCGTTCCTTCTTCAGCACTGAAATATGCACCTCCTAAGACTGCCATTCCTGCAGATGTTCCGCCAATTACTCCACCTCTTACATTGACAAGATGATTCAAGGCATCTTCTACCGCAGTGTCTTTCCAATAGCTAACGTAATCAAATTGATCTCCCCCAGCCATCCACACTGCTTCCGCTTGATTCAATCTTGAAAGGACATATTCATCTTGAGAAGCATTGGCATTGTTCCAAACAATGGTCTCTACAGAGTTGACCTCCACCCCTAAGTCAGAGAACAAGTAATCATTGTAACCATCACTGCCAGAGGCGCGGATCACCAGCACGTCTCCTCCGTTGGCTTTTTCAAGGAACCAGATCATGGCAGGGTCGTTTTCACCTGCTCCTCCCATCATCACGATTCCAAATTCCGGCTGAACTACTGCATCTGCAGTATCTCCGGTCATGTAAGACACATAGTCCTGAGAATGCCCCAAGATTGCTGACCCCAGTGCCATTAAGCTCATTAAAATCAACCTCATTTCTTCCTTTCAAATTTATCACCTTGCACATAGACGTCCATGCGCACGTTATTCAATCCTATAATCTCATTGACCGCTTTGGTTGATTCTGGACTTTGGAAAACCACTACTTGGGCCACACCAACAACTTCTGCATGTGTTCCATCAATGAGTAACGCTGTGCCTTCATCAATTCCAAAGACAGATTTTCCTGGATGATCATACAATGCTGTCAGTGCTCTGTTGTATCTGCTTCTTGCAATAAAATGCTGATCGATGACGGCATTTTTAAGCAGGCC
>CAZKMC010000268.1:938-2388 GCA_964553485.1 uncultured Comamonadaceae bacterium | reverse complement strand
CCAAGTCCCGGTGCGTAGATTCCATTTTTTGTTTCTACCCGTGAATAAGTAGATTCATAATCTTCTGTTTTGCGCTGATCTCCCGTGATCATGATCTGACTCATCATAGCAGCTCCGGCACTAGACCCAGCTACCAAGGCACCCTCTCTATATGCTGTCTGAATGGCTTTATGGATGGCATTCCCCCTCACAACTTCCATGAACCTGTTTTGATCTCCCCCGCAGATATAGATCAAATCAGCATGCCTGACTTCGTCCAAAGCTTTCACGTTGGAAGTGTCTTTCTGCGAAAGTTTCAAACAATTGATATCTGCTTCAGTGGCAAGTTGAAGTTGCTTCTTGATGTAAAAGCAAGCAGAATCTGGTTCACTGCTAGCCATGGGCAAGATGACCACATGATCACCTACTTTCAAGTCTGCTGCTTTGACCATGCGCTGAATCAATTCCTGTGACCTGCTGCCTCCTCCAATGATGAAGAGCTTGCCCGCATCAACGGTATCATCCTCCAGGTCATGGGTGATTACTGGAGAGGTAACATTATCAGAAGTACATTGGCAAAGAGTCAACAGAAAAAACAACGGAAGGATATAGAGTAACTGTTTCATAGAAGCGAAGATAAGCTTTGAATAGTATCAGTAAAAATGGCGAATTTGCGCATACCAAAGCAATCAAATGACATCCAATTCAAAACCATACAGTTTAGTGATCCATGGAGGAGCCGGAACGCTGCTTCCATCTCAATTCACTCCTGCGCTCAAAGAAGAATATTCACAGGCATTGAGAGATGCGCTATTGGCGGGAGAAAAAATCTTGAAATCTGGGGGAACTTCACTGGATGCTGTCTGTGAAGCGATTCGCATTATGGAAGAAAGCCCTTTGTTCAATGCGGGCAAAGGAGCCGTTTTTACCCATGAAGGCCACCATGAACTGGATGCCTCATTGATGAATGGTTCTGACCAGAAGGCTGGAGCAGTTTGCGCAGTGAGGAAAGTCAGAAACCCGATCCTGCTATGCAAGGAAATCATGGATTCTGATTTTGTGATGATGAGTGGGGCTGGCGCCGAGGAATTTGCCACAGAACGCCACATTGAACTTGTGGAGAATGCGTTTTTCTCCACTCCTTTCAGAAAAGAACAGCTCAAAGAAGCCAGAGAAGCCGGACGTGTACAATTGGACCATACCGGCGAAGAAAAATTCGGGACAGTGGGTGCGGTGGCGATGGACAAGATGGGCAACTTGGCTGCGGGAACATCTACGGGCGGCATGACGAACAAGCGCTATGGTCGTGTGGGAGACTCACCTTTGATTGGCTGCGGCACCTGGGCAGATAAACGCTGTGCGGTAAGTGCTACGGGCTGGGGAGAGTTCTTTATCCGTAACTCAGTGGCATACCGCGTGGCTGCTAGGGTAGAGTTTCTAAACGAAAGCCTTGTTGCTGCAGGAGACCAAG
>CAZKMC010000268.1:0-928 GCA_964553485.1 uncultured Comamonadaceae bacterium | reverse complement strand
ATGAAGGAAATCCCTGAAATGGGTGGTGATGGTGGATTGATTGCTATTGACTCAGACGGTAATATTGCAATGCCATTCAATACTCCCGGCATGTACAGAGGCTACGTGAAAGAAAACGAAAAGCTCGTGATTGGCATTTTCAACGAGGAAGAGTCTTGAGTTTCTGAATGATTCGACATCTTTCTTTTGTCAATTCTTCCTTCACGGCGGACTCATCCACGGTACGCATGCGGTGCAGGACTTCTCCATAATTCAAGTGGTCGGCCTGCTTGACTGGAGGATGATGTTCAGTTTTCAAATGCACTGAAAGGTCTAGAAACAATGCCTCATACCTGTCTTGCATGATGATCATTTGTTGCGCAAATCCTTGAATCGGTTGGGGCCAAAAGGTGGAAGCCATTCTGCTTCGGCAAGAAGCTAAAAAACCCGCGTGTGTTTCAATCAGATCCAACAATGAAAGGTCAGTGAGGATGGGCATTTCCACGTAAGCAATTTCTATCTCTGACAATCTGCCACCCATTGCTATAAATGCCTCTTGGAGGTTAGACAAACGTTTGATTCTTGACTCGAACAAGGCTGGTACCACAGGCTGTCTTAGGAAAAATTCGCGCAAATCAAACACCTGCAACTCGAGTGTATCCAACAGGTCATCAGCATCTATATCTCCTTCAATTTTCAGATGAATTTTTGCGTTTTCTATGTTCATGATATAAAGTAAAGCCACCCCTAAGAAGCTAATAAAATGTTAATCAGCCAAAGGGGGCATCTCAATTAGTTATATTTGGGTCGGTAAAAAAAAAGGACAATACGATGAATCAATTTCTCTGGATTTTCATGAGTGTGATGGCTATGAGCAGTTGCTCTGGCCCAGAAAAAGAAACAAGTGTAAAGGACGAAAGAGATCGGAAGAGCACACGTCTGAACTCCA
>CAZKMC010000267.1:1980-4026 GCA_964553485.1 uncultured Comamonadaceae bacterium | reverse complement strand
GTTAGTGTCAAGAATCAAGAGCTCATAAACTCCAGGACATAATTCAACCAGAGTTTCTGCTTGAGGATCATTGGTGCCAATGTCGCCGCTAATCCATGTATAGGCGAGATATGTCCCACTACCACCAATCACTTCGGGACTAATCCAACCATCACAAAATCCATCACAGCTCACGCCAAATCCGTTGTAGTCGCTAATTTCCCCAGCGCTTTCCATAGGATCTGGTTCAACCATTGGGATTTCCGTGGTGGCAACACAGCCATTTGAATCAGTCACAACCACACAATAGGTTCCAGCAGAAAGATCTGGCTGATAACTAGCGTCTGGGAAATTGACAGGGTCACAACTTGTCCAGTCATATGAATAACATTCTGGCGCATAAGTGACACAATCCGGACTGCCCCCAGAAACACTTACTGAAATCTCTCCGTCTGACTCGCCATTACATGAGATGTTATACCCGCCGTCGAATTGAGTGACAGAGACAAAAATATCCATGACCTGAGGTGCGTCTAGAAAGATGCTGTCTGTTACAAAACATCCAGTCGCATCAGTCACGGTCACCACATATGTACATTCGAACAAGTTGTTAATCGTAGCATTCGTAGATCCCCCGAAAAAACAGGTGCCGTTTGGAAGCCATTGTATGTCCAAAGCGCCAGTCCCACCGCTTGGTGAAACAGTGACAGAACCGTTGTTCTGTCCAAAACAGAAAGGCGGTAGTATATTGATGAAGTCAATGTCTATTGGCTCTGGTTCATCTACTTCATATGTAAATGTTTCCTCACAAGCACCGGCAGTTACAGTGGCTTCATAGATGCCAGCACACAAATCTGTAATGGCTTCATTTGAGCTTGTAAATCCATCAGGACCTGTCCAACTGATTGCATATACACCGGCAGGAAGAATTTCCAAATCTATGCTTCCATCACAGGTTCCTCCACATGTTGCATCAGCTATCGTCCCTGAAACTGTGAAACTGTCATTGGTGCCAACGTTGATATTCAGAATGGTAGAACAGCCAATTGCATCCGTAATGACTACGGTATATGAACCAGAGTTAAGTCCTGTCAGGTCAGCACCAGAACACGGACAAGAAGGGCCGGACCAAGAATAAGTGAATGGCCCTCCATGACTGCCTGCAGACACAATGTGTATTTCGCCATTTCCTCCATTGGGATCACCACATAAATTAGGGATAGTGGTAAATGAAATATCGAAATCGGGAACACAAGTAAGTTCTACTTCATCTGTATAGGAACATCCATTGTCATCGGTTACAGTTAACTCGTATGTGCCACATGGGATGCCAGATAGGTCCTCAATGAAATAAGTATCGCCGGTTTGATCATGCACCCAAACAACCGAATAAGCCGGAGTGCCTCCGTCAATTGTAATATCTATAGTACCATCACTGGCACTTGGACAACTCACATTGTAGCCACCTGAATAATTAGAAATGGCATCTATTGTAACATTCAATGGGTCCTCTGGCCCATTAATAGTAATCGTAACGGATTCAGCACTCGTGCATCCGTTCACATCACTCACCGTTACTGTGAAAAGACCAGCTCCCAAGTTAATTGCTACTGGCGATGATAAATTTGGGTCATGGCTCCAACTATAAAAATAAGGAGGACAACCACCTGTGGTAGTTACAGTGGCAATACCAGTTTCCTCTCCAGTACAAAGAATGTCTACTGAACCAATTACTTCAATTTCAAGTACATCGGGTTCATTCAATGTGTAAGATTGAGAAACCTGACAACCATCCGAATCAGTAATTGTAACGTTATATGTCCCCGCACATAGGTCGTCAGCCAAAGCTGCGCTGCTCACTACGTTCAGAAGTGCATCAATCCAGACATAGCTGTAGAGTCCAGTTCCTCCTGTTGCTGAGACAGTCAATGAACCATCACAAGCGCCGTTGCAAGAAATTGGAAAGCATGAATAATCTGAAAATTCAATTCCATTGATGGAAAGCACATCTGTGGTAATGATCTCTATACAATCTGTGGCTGTGCAGCCAACTGAATCTACAACTGT
>CAZKMC010000267.1:0-1970 GCA_964553485.1 uncultured Comamonadaceae bacterium | reverse complement strand
ATACTCTCCTTCAGGGACATCAGCGAGGTCTTCATCATTGCTATAAAAGACACCGTCTTGCGTCCAGGTGTAGCTAATAGGATCAGTAGCATCTGTGACTGTAACATCGATATCGCCGTTTGAACCATTGGTGCAAGTCACTGGATTTGCATTAAAAGTGATGATTGGTTCAGTTACGGTTACAACAACAGAAGCTTCAGCTTCACAATCAGCAATGTTGCTGGTTAGCGTATACGTGGTGGAAGTAGTAGGACAAGCCTCTGGATCAAGGCTATTTGGGTCTGAAAGACCTGTAATTGGGTCCCATGAAAAGGTTGCAGAGCCATCTTGTAAAGCATCCCCGTCAAGCATCACACATTGGCCATTGCAAATTGTAGCAGTGCTTGGTGAAACGGTTACTTCAAGTAAATCTTCAATGTAGAAGTCCACAGAACTTTGAAACTCAAAACCTTCACAAGTTTGGTCAACCAGTTGAATGGTAATGAATTCCCCAATCTCAGTAATACCGTCGAAAATGGTAAGAATATCAAAGCTCACAGTACTGTCGCCTGGATCAATAAAAAGGGTGTAAACCTCAGTGTCGGGATTGTAAAAAGGTGTCAAATCTGGGTCTGTGGTATAATCAATCCCGTATTCAGCACTTCCTTCAATAATGAAGTTGACTTCGTAAGGTTCTGTAGGAATAAAAGTCGACTCAAAAAGAATTGTGCCATTGTTGCACCCCTCAATCATATAGTCAATCCCACCAACAGTAGATGCGGTTACGGTAACTGGATTGGATTCGATCTTCGAAACAAACACTGCAGAATCATAAATCCGATCGGAGCCATCAGCAATAATGAGCTTGATGTGGTAAACTTCACAAGGTGTGAGGCCTCCTATATTCGCAGCTAACCCTGTAGTGAATCCATCATATTGTATAAACTGACCCAATGGGTTTTGGTTGTTGTAATAGTAGCCTGAATTGTCAACGTTGTTCACCGAGTTAATAGCAACAGGATCATTTGTTTCTGGAATCAAGGCGATGTTCACATCTACTCCAACATTGGGCCCCGTAATGAAAAACCCAAAAACGTCGTTAAAAGGTGATCCAACCCATTCTAAATATTCTTCAGAAGCGAATACAAAATCGAAAGACAAACTATCTCCTTGAGGAACAATGTCAAACTCAAAAGTAGTTGCGTCCCAAGTGGTTAAGCCACCATTGGCGAGGGTCAGTAGCGGGCTTCCCGGAAAATCATTGTCGAATTGATCACAATTCAAGCAAGTTTGGCCATCTAATAAAGGCAGGCCTGAACTATTGTTAGGGCCAATTGCGTTCGTTGCTTTTCCTGTGGTCAAGAGCACGCCATCACTATTTCCTAATTCAGTTCCTGTACTGTAGTAATACGCAAAACTGCTGTCGGCGGCAGTAACTTGAGTGTTGAATATTTCCACACCAGTACCCACAAGGTTCTGAGCCATATTGGCAGGCGTCATATCAAAGTCAAGGGTCAACTGTGCAAATGCACCGGATGCCAGGAACAAGAATGGAAGACTCAGGAAAAAAGGGTTAGAAGTAAAGAACTTCATATCCAAAAAGTTTATCAGGGTTCAAATAAATTAATTGTTCGAAACGCCATATCTGGCATTTGTGCAGGCTTCCTCAAAGAGCTCTTGATTAAGAGAATCAACAAATACCACCGAATTCAATCCGGTAGCCTGTTTGATTTGATTGATGAGAATATAACTGAAATGAAAGATGGTGGCATCATGTTTCTTATTTCTCAAAGCCCGGTTTTTCAAGGGACACGAGCAGTGCAAACACTGTTTGATTTTTTTGTAAACAAGAAAAATCCCTCGTTGGTACAATATGTGCCTATCGATATCATCATAAAGGAAAATGAAGATTTTTACATGAATACTCACTAAAAATAAGAACTATAAAAGACGAATCATATGACGAGCAATTCAAATTCCCGAAGAAGTTT
>CAZKMC010000266.1:0-4032 GCA_964553485.1 uncultured Comamonadaceae bacterium | reverse complement strand
TCCAGCTTTTAAGGCAGCATGAGCAAAATGATTTCCATTAAAGTTTTCACCCTTTAGAGCGACAAATAAATTATCCTTTTTCACCTTACGGGTATCTGTGCAAATACCTGTGGTAGAAGAAAACACTTTATGGAGAAGACGAATATCCATGAGGGTAAAAATAAGAAACCCCGGACTGAAGCAGCCGGGGTTTCAAAGAAGTTTTTAAACGCTTATTCCTGTACAAGTCCTGTAGGGCTACCTACTCTTGTCATTGCACAACGGAATCCAAGTGTTGCAGAGGCTCTGCGCTCATCCAAGAATCTTCTAGTGCCTGGAATAATGTAGTAGGCTCTGTCTCTCCAAGAACCACCTTTGTAAACACGTGCTCTGTCATTGATCAAGGTAGTCTTACCCCAATCATACATGCGGTTTTCATTGCTGTCATAGCTCGGATCTTCGTAATAGATTGAAGATTGGAAATCACCATCACGATAATCGATATTATCTGCTGCACGGTAATTTCTTCTGTCTATGTTCTCTTCGATTTGAACGTCTCTTGTGCGGATGTCACCAGGAGTGGCCTCAATGTAATCAGAGATACCATCTCTAAGGTCAGCTGAGATCACAGCATCACTTGATGTGATCAAATCCATTCCGTCTTGAATTCGTTGGTTTGCTTCGTCAACTAAACGACTTTTCATGTCCGTTTTAGCTTGTTCAACATAAGTTAGCAAATTATCAATCAAGTTCTGATCAGTTTCGGTAAGACGTCCAGTAGCATTCTTCTGATATTGCTTAAGGAAGTAATCTACTCCTTCAATGTCATATACCACGATGTCATACATGTCTTCGATTCCACCTTCTGAATTCAATACTTTCGTTTGGAAAACATTTCCGCGGAAAGGACGGAATTCACTTTTGTCTTGTGCTGACAGTGGACGATAAACATCCATTACCCACTCGGAAACGTTTCCAGCCATGTTATACAGACCGTAATCGTTCGGAGCATAGCTATAAACTGGAGCAGTAATATCGGCATTGTCATTCAAGGCGCCAGCAACTCCCATCATATCTCCTCGACCTCTAACGAAGTTTGCGTTGATCTGACCATAAAAACGTCCACCACTATTGTCATTACGCACGTAATGACCATTCCATGGGTAGGTTCTGCGGTCAGTGATCAATTCCTGGAAAGAATTTCCAACAAGACCTAGTGCAGCATATTCCCATTCTGCCTCAGTAGGCAGGCGGTAACGTGGAAGTAAAATTCCATCTTCCATTCTTACGTTTCTGTAGCCATTTGATCCGGGACGTAAATCCTGAACTCCATCAGCAGCTTTTTCACCTTCGTACTGTCCAGCGAAATATGCATCAGTAGTAAAGTGATCCTCATCAACCTGAGCTTCTGGATTGTGAACTAAGAGTCCCTCACGAATGAGAATAATCTCATTCACACGGTCTGTTCTCCATGCGCAGTAATCATTGGCTTGTAACCAATTGACTCCTACAACAGGGTAATCACGGAAAGCCGGGTGACGTAGATAATACTCTACTTGTGGTTCATTATATTCCAGCTTTTCACGCCAAACTAGGGTGTCTGGCAATGCTTTGTTCACGATTTCCGAATAAGAATCTCCGTAAATACGCTCTAACCAAAACAGGTATTCCAACCATGAAAAGTTAGTTACTTCAGTTTCGTCCATGTAGAAAGACGACACAGTTACTCTACGAGGAATGTTATCCCAGTTGTAATTGACGTCATCTTCAACACGTCCCATGGTAAATGTTCCTCCTTCAATGAGGACAAGACCAGGCCCTGTTTCTTGATCAATAAATGGTGTTTTCTCGAATCCACCGTTAGCTGGATTGTTGAAGGCCCACCCCGTAGCACCGGAGCGTTCCTTTCCACAGGACCCAAGCAGCACCAGGATTGCTACTAAAGCCACCGCGTTAAGCGAGTTCAAAAGGACTTTCATGATTTCCTATTTTATTTCCTTGCAATTCAATAGCACTATAACTAGAAAGACGGGCAGGATATTGTCCTAAACTTCCTTCTTTTTGGACGGCAGTCAAACTGAATCGTCATCGAGACTTCATGTGAACCTCCCGTTGCCGGCGTCAGTTCAGATACAGTTACATCGTAGCTGTAGCCGAATTTGATGACATCTGTTTGGATACCCAAAACTACAATAAATGCATCTTTGTAGTCACTGAATAGGATGCCACGGTACCAGATACCACCTACAATTGGACCTTTGTTTACGTAAAGTCCAAGATTAAGTTGCTGAAATTCTCCTTGTCTTCTGTAAAGCACGTTTGGAGAGATGTTTGATTCACTATAACGGCTTCTGCGGTCAATTGGAATAACTGCTCCAGCATGTCCCGTCCATTTGATAGGCAAACGACTTGTTCCTACTACCAAAGATTCATTTGGCTCAGTCAAGTGATGCGCTGCAAAACCGAAGTAGAATTTTTCTGAGAATCCGAGAAGTCCCGCAGAGAAATCCACATTTGAGATCACACCTTTGTTTCCACGAAGATTTCCACGAGGGATATCATTGGTTTCATAGATGAATCCTTTTCTAGGATCAATTTGATCTCCAAAAGTCAACTTACTCCAGTCAACGGCTTTTTGAAAGTAGGTAGCCTGAAAGCCAGCCTTCATTGAAAAAGTACGTGAAATAGGTTGCTGGTAAGAGTAAATACCACTAAAAGTAGTCGTGGTAAGTGTTCCTTGTCCCGCCTGATCTCTCACTGCAATGAATCCCAATCCACCTGAAATGGTTTCAATATGCTGGTCATAACTGGCACTTGTAGTCACAAATGTTCCAGAAAGGGCCGGCCATTGATTTCGGTAGTTCATTACCAGTCTCGGGCAACGTGCTGTACCCGCAAAAGCAGGGTTCAAATACAATGGGTTTGCATAAAACTGAGTGAATTCAGCATCTTGCGCCACAACATCCGTCTGCACAAGGCTGGTCAAAGCAGCTATAATCCCCAACAAAAGCAGTATACGCTTCATTTCTTTCGGTTTGGTCTCCATCTTTACTGAATTAGCAATATTACGAAAAAAAGAATGGAGCAAATTGCAACACCCTGCAATATGAGAACTAAGAGTTCGTTTATTTTGTTGCTTCTAAGAAACTCACGAAGTAACCAAAACATGAGAATAATTCTTTTTATTGCCCTCACTCTTGTTGTGCCAATCGTCGCTGTAGCGCAGAACACAACGGATATTTCCCTTTCTATTGAATGGTCTCAAGACCCCGAAGCCATTGACATACCGGTAGGTATAATTGGATTCGAAAATGCTATTTGGAACGACGAACTTCCTGAATTTTTCTTTTCTGAGAGCATTCGTGGCGTGGCAAACGCGGCGAAAATTTTAACACTTTCAGTTTCTTCCTCGCCCATAGGGCAAAACCTCCTGACAGATAGACAAAAGCAATTAGCTACCTCAGATTTTGACATTGAGGTGGGTGTGCGCCATGGGCGCGATGAAGTTTATCTGTTCGTCCATGGCAAGTCTATTCGAAAGACTAGTAACGGACGTTATGAAAGGCTTGACGGGTTTACAGCGAATGTAGAATTGAACACTGTAGCTCCTAAACGGGCCTTTACATGGGCTGAAAATTCTGTCCTTGCCGAGGGCGAATGGTACCGAATCGGATTGGCTCAAGATGGAGTGTATAAGATTGACCGCAATTTCTTGAATTCGCTGGGGGTGGACGTAGATGCGATCAATCCGCAAAACATCAATATTTATGGAAATGGTGGAGAATTACTCCCATTTGATAATGCAGTATTCAGGCACGATGACCCTCAAAGAAATGCGATTTATGTGGATGGGGAGGCTGATGGTAGTTTTGATCAGAATGATTACATCCTTTTTTATGGAAAAGGTCCAAATACATGGAAGTACAATGAAGAAAACAGTGCATTTGAGCACAACAGACATTTTTATTCGGACTCAGCATATTATTTTATTCGAGTAGATGATACAGATGCAATGCGACTAGAGGAAATGCCCTTCCCAGATGGACCAATAAC
>CAZKMC010000265.1:1317-4051 GCA_964553485.1 uncultured Comamonadaceae bacterium | reverse complement strand
ACTTCTTTGCCTTCAACCAGATTAGATTCCATTGAGTAGAGAGAGGCAGACCTTTGAAAGGAATGATCTCGAGGTCTTTGTTCTTTAGCTCATTCTTGATGCCAATTAACGGCATTATGGAATATCCTATGCCAGCAATAACAGCTTGCTTCAGAGCTTCATTCGATGTGAGCTCAATCTTTTTGTGACTCGCAATGTTATGAGAGGCAATGAAACTCTCCATGGCGTTTCTTGTTGCAGAACCTTCCTCCCGGTAGATAAGTGGGTATGATTCAAAATTCTTTTTTGAAAAGCGTTTCCCAGAGGATTCTAAACGAGTTCCGCCTACCAGAAAGAGTTTGTTTTTCAACAACGGAAGTGTATTCAGTTGAAGCTGTTCTGGAACCACTGAAACAAGGGAGAAATCGACTTTATTTGCCTCAAGGCTTCGAATCACACTTTGCTTATTTGTGACGGCCATGTCCAGTTCCACTCCCTTATGTTTCTTCATAAATCCTGTCAGGAAATAGGGCATAACGTATTTCCCTGTTGAAACTACCGAAATACGAAGTTGACCCGCCAATTGATTCCGATAGAGCTTGGTCTTATAATTTATTGCCTCTACTTCATTCAAAATTGTGGTTGCCGCTTCTACAATCTCTTTCCCAAAATCGGTTACATACAACTGTCTGCCAACCACCTCGGTTAGGGGAATTGAAAACTGTTCTTGAAATTTTTTCAACTGAATAGAGACTGCCGGTTGTGTCAAGTGCAGTGCTACTGATGCTTTTGTAATGCTCTGGAATTCATTGACTTTAAGGAAAATTTTGAGTTGATGCAAAGTGTAATTCATAACTATTGCTTATGTGTTCTATTACAAGATTAAATAATAATATATGAAATGTATAGCAGAACTTTGCCCCGAACAAAGATAAAACATATGTCACAAATGCCAATTCAAACAAGCGCAAATTCACGCACACATGTAAGTTCCAAAGAACGGGAAACGCGTTATCACAAAGCGATAAAAACCGGAAACAAAATGCGTATTCGTATTTCACATGCTCTGGCTCTGTTCATAGTGGGAACGTGGGGAGTACTTTCTTTTCTAAGCCAAGAGGAAGTTCGGAGCGAAGTAATCGTTGTGTGTATTATTCTCGTATTTGCTCTACTAGTGGAGCTCCAGAATTTTGACGCAACTAAAAAATAACCAACGAAATAAAACAGCAACTAAAAAAATCAATCATGGTACTAACAGATGTAAAAAAGCAAGTAATGATTGTTGAAGGTGTCTACACTCCAAATGAAGCCTTGCAAATGGTCAACAGTTTACTAGATGCCAAAATAGATTTTCATAACCTCAGGAGGCTCTCTGATTGGGTAAAAGATTGCAACTGTGACACGAAAGAACCAGAACAAAGGATCAGTGAATTACGCAAGGAAAAAGAACTAATGCGTGATATAGTTCGAATGGCACGTGAAGCGGATGTCAAACTGCAAATTCATGGGGCTCTGGAAATCACATTGATTAAATAATTCAATTCACTTTATTCTTCTTGTTATTGTCCTATGAATTTGAATCTCTTATTTGAGAACCTTTCGAATCCAGCTTTGCTTTTTTTCTTCCTTGGTATTCTGGCTGTACTTGTAAAGAGTGATCTGGAAATTCCTGAAAGCTCCTCCAAGTTTATTTCGCTTTACTTGCTCTTGGCCATAGGATTTAAAGGCGGACAAGAACTGGCGCATAGCCATCAGAATGAAGAAATAGCAACAG
This sequence comes from uncultured Comamonadaceae bacterium, assembly GCA_964553485.1. Lineage (GTDB taxonomy): Bacteria > Bacteroidota > Bacteroidia > Flavobacteriales_D > Sanyastnellaceae > CAZKMC01. Next base: position 2,298 of record CAZKMC010000265.1, on the reverse strand, counting down.
CTTTAATGTTGGGCGTTGGATTGGCTATTATAATCCCAGTTTATGCCTTTTGTATTCTAAAAGGAAAATTCGGGTTACAGAATGCTGGTGCCATTGCGGCTTCCTATGGTTCAGTTAGTGCGGTAACATTCATAACAGCCATTTCTTTTTTAGAAATGGAATCAATTCATTTCAGCGGACATATGGTGGCAGTAATGGCATTGATGGAGGCTCCTGCAATTATTGTGGGAGTTTCACTCATGTCATATTTCTCCAAGGACAAGGAGTCTAGGCTCAAGCCTGCAAAGATTTGGAGTCATTCATTCACTAATGGCAGTGTCATTTTAATTCTTGGTAGTCTATTTGTCGGTTTTGTGGCAAGTGAACAGCAGGCAGAAGGAATCAGACCATTTACTACGGATATTTTCAAAGGCTTCCTGGCTGTTTTTCTTCTAGATATGGGAATAACCAGCGGGAAGAAGATCTCAGATTTTCTTAGGAGAGGGTGGTTTGCCTTTGCCTTCGCGATTCTTATGCCATTATTCAACGGTGTTCTGGTAGCATTTGGAACTGGTTATCTGGATATGGTGGTTGGAGATCGATTTTTGTTTGCCATTTTGGCGGCTAGTGCTTCTTACATAGCAGTTCCCGCTGCAATGCGTTTGGCTGCGCCAAATGCGAACCCGGGATTGTATTTGCCCATGGCTCTGGCGATCACATTCCCATTCAATATTACCCTTGGAATGCCTATCTATATGCAGATCATACAATAATCTTGCGTCCCCAACGCAATATTTCTCAGCAACGACCTTTTTATTAGGTTTTAAAGGTCAATGGGAAGTCGAAAACGTTCGACTTCCCATTTTTTCGCTGACAGAAAGTTTCTTGAATTGACGATAACAAAATCCTAATAAACATTCTTGTATTTTATCTTGAAAACTCACAGGAACTCCACAGTCTTTATACTCAAGTATCAAAGTCTATGAGCTCAAGCCTCAAGCA
>CAZKMC010000265.1:764-1307 GCA_964553485.1 uncultured Comamonadaceae bacterium | reverse complement strand
AACAAGAGAAAAGCTTTTAGAGCTCACCCTATCCGAGCGGCTAAATCGGTATTTTAGTGATGAGATTAAGCGCAAAATCGTATTGGAACTAGACCGAAAGGTTGTGACCGTCGCGGAGATTTGTAGCGAATACCAAGTGTCACGCACTTCGGTTCAAAGATGGATTTATAAATATTCTCTCTTGAAAAAGAAAGGCAAAAGGATGGTTTTGGAGTCAGATAGTGATGCTAGAAAAATAGCAGAGCTGAAGGCTCAAATCAAGCATTTAGAGCAGACCGTTGGTCAAAAGCAGATCAAGATTGATTTTCTGGAAAAGATGATTGAACTGACTGAGGAAGACTTGAAAATAGACATCAAAAAAAAAGGAAAAGCCTCACCCTAATGTGGTGTTGGCAGCACCGAGAAAAGATGGATTATTCATTAAACAGTCTATACAAGGTTAGGAGTAAGTAAACAGGCTTTTCATGATTGGTTGAACCTACAACTAGTTAAGCAGGAGGAATGGCATCAGCTTGTCCCCATCATCAGGGAGATCCGTCTGGA
>CAZKMC010000265.1:0-754 GCA_964553485.1 uncultured Comamonadaceae bacterium | reverse complement strand
CAGAAAAGAAACCCAATGCGAACAACCTGTAGCATAGGAGTGACCCGGTTTAGCAATAAGGTCAAAGATGTGAGAATCACCAGAACCAATCAAGTCTGGGTCAGTGATATTACCTATTACAGACTAGGAAGCAGGTTTTGTTACATCACACTGATTATGGATATGCATAGCAAGTACATAGTGGGACATCAAGTATCCCGGTCATTACGGACCGAAGAGACTACGATTGCAGCTCTTCAACATGGACTGCAATTACATAAGCCTGCATCTGGACTAATCCTTCACTCAGACGCGGATGGACAGTACTATTGCAAGGAATTTTTAAAGAAAACCCAAGAAGCTGGCATCATTAATAGCATGACAGAAGATGTAGCAGAAAACAATCATGCTGAACGGTTGAACGGTACCATCAAGAATCAATATTTGAGTTACTATATGCCAACCTCATTTTCAGAGTTACAACGCCAACTAAAAAAAGCAGTAAAGAACTACAATCACACAAGACCGCACTAATCACTCAAAATGAGAAAAGCTGCAGAACTGTATGAAAAAACAACCCTAAATTTATTCGTCAAAACAACTTACAATCAATAGAACTAAACAACTAGGTCTATTAAAAGTGGTCAAGGCTATTCAGGATTGCCCCCGTCAAAACTCAAGACTCACAACTCGAGACTCACAACTCCAAACTGTAACCTATCTTTGCCGCCATGTCCAAAGGAGTCAATTACCTGTCTGTAGAAAAAATAAGCAA
>CAZKMC010000264.1:3155-4053 GCA_964553485.1 uncultured Comamonadaceae bacterium | reverse complement strand
TCTTGAAGGGCGTTGTCCATGTCCACGCCTTTCCATTCTGTCCAGCTTGTTCCCCACTCCATCCACTGACAGTCTTTTTGATCTTGCCATTTCATGTGAACGCAAGTGGAACCGCTATTTGGTTTTTCTGTTGATAATGAATAGTTGCGGCACTCCATTTTGGCTAATCCCCAAACATTTTTGAAAGCATCTTCAAAAACAATTGCAGGTGTTTGCAGTTTCACGTTGCTCGGAGGTAATACCTTTTTGCCTGCGATATTCTTGGGATGGTATTCCACTATTTTCATCTCATCAATCATAATGGCACCCAAACCTTGCAACTCCATCACCAACTGCTTGATGTTGGATACATCCAGACCATCTTCTTCAGCTGGAAACAGGCTTAAAGGAATCGTAGCTGTTTGCCAGGTTTCATTAATAGGATAACTCTCTAATGCGGCGGAACCAAACACAGCTGCGCAAAATGTCCCGCTATAATCTTCAAGAAGAAAGATGATTGTTGGGATTGTTGTTTCCCCTTTGATTGACCTTAGTTTGAATTGAAATGCTCCAAGATCCATAATGGATGAAAGGTCCTTACCGGCATAACCGTCCCAGCCAATTCCCATTCCTGCCCAATCACAGGCATACCTGTTCCATTCCAATGAAATAGCAGAGCCTCCACTATAAACAGGATCTGAAACCAACTGAATGTCCTTGCAGTCATCTTTTTCAATACCCCATACATCTTGCGCACTGTTACTGAAGACATCTGTGGATTTAAAGTCTCCCAACCCAACTATTGGCTTGAAATACTGCGCCTTTGGATCTTCAAGGGTTAAGGTTTTAAAAGAGACATCACAGCTGTAGAGCCCAAGCATACAAATGAGAGTCAATATGTAGTAGCTCTTTCTCATGG
>CAZKMC010000264.1:2400-3145 GCA_964553485.1 uncultured Comamonadaceae bacterium | reverse complement strand
CATGCAATACCCGGTCAATCCAGACGAACCTTCAACAGCTAACAACAAGAATTCAATGTTAATGATTCTATCAAGGTCTTTTTGACCCGTTGCATCTGTATTTCCGAATCCTCCAACAGTTGAAAGGTTAAAGGAACTAAGTGGAATGCTTACTACCTTCCATCCTGTCCAGTCTACCACAAATTCTGTGTTGTACGTTCCTTCGGTAAAACGGTCATAAACTCCGTCTTGGTTATCATCTTCTTGCATTCCAATGGACATCCTACTATTGCCGTCTCCAAATCCGAAAACGAGTGCATTGATATAAACATGGTCCGGATTAAGCGTGCCGAAATCATAATAGAGGCCTTCCGGATCTTGTTGGCTGCTTTGAGATGCGAGACTCATTCCACAAATAAATATTGAGCCTGAGTTATTTGCGGTCATTGCCCAAAATCCTTGCTGCTCAGCTGGCACCACTTCCATAAATCCCGGAGGATTGGTAAACAAGTTTTGAAAGTATGATCCACTAACCGCTTGGTTAAAAGAAGCCGGTTCTGTGAATGCGTTGAAGCCTTGTCCGGAATCTTCCACATCTGAAATTAGAATATCAATGGCACTTTCTGGTTTTGTTGCTTGCACCGTAATAGTATCACCAAACAAGGTATCTGGATACTGTTTGAAAGTCATCATTGTGGTGCACTGCTCTTCAGAGAAAAGCGGAGCGAAAGTGATAGTTCCGTCCCAAACGGCTACTCCATTGGAT
>CAZKMC010000264.1:267-2390 GCA_964553485.1 uncultured Comamonadaceae bacterium | reverse complement strand
CCACTTATTACTTTTTTGGCACCGCTCTCCAGACCGGTAACAGTAATTTTCCAATCGGTTCGGATAGAGAGCTGAGCAAAAAACTCAACGGACTCCGAATTTTCGAAATTGACCGTATTGGAACTTAATGTCAAAGGCTGCAGCACTTCGAACTCGCCGAAAATATCCTGGAGTTCAGGGCCCTCGACATCATCCTTTTGACAACTCAAAAGACTCGTGGACCCAATTAATACTATGTAGAATAATGATTTCAGTTTCATCTTAGAAGAACATATTGTAAATCACAGACAACTGGTTCCAGTTGTAACTGTTTGAAATTTCGTTTTGATTTTCCCATGTTGAACGTTGGAATTGCACGGTCAATTGGATGGTCTCAGTAAATTTATATTGGAGTCCCGCTCCAAGGATTTGTTCTGTCAAGTCCACGTCTACTGCCGCATAATCTTGCACTCCATTGAATCCATTTCGCTGAGCAAGGAATTCATTTCCGGATGCATTCAATTGCATTATGCTGGCGAGAAAATGGAGATCATTTGATATTTCAGCATCGATACCTGCTTGCACTAACCAACTTGTCAAATCAATGGCCCCGATTCCGTCTAATTTCTCTCCGAGCCCTGAAAGCCCATCTCTGGTGGTATTCTCAGATCTTCCATGCAATTCGAACAGTGTTGCTTTCTCTCCATTCCAAATTTTATTGAGGGCAAATTGCGCAAAACCATCAACCAACAAAAACTTTCTGTAGGCATTGATTCCCATACCAGTGTTCTCGGTCAGTACTTGTGCCTCCAATTCCCAAAACGGCACCGATGCACTGTCATTTTCACTTTCCAAGTTCACAGTCCACCCTCTTCTGTTTGGAGTTGCTTCTCCATAAGGAAGTACGTTGCTGTAGGCTACTTGATAATCTTGAAGCTGCATGCTTAAGAACGGAGAGTAAATGTTGACATCTCTGTAAATATCCGCCAGACTTACCGGACGAAGCTGTTCCTGATTTGTATAATAAGTAAAGGTTGAAGCAGCTCCGTTGTAATCCGTCCGTCTGGATTGTGCACCGGGACTTCTAAACCCAGATTCAATACTTCTGAATCCAAGTTGCGCTTTGATGTTGATTGGCATGAAATGAGCAGCGACGCGCAAATCCATAAAATAGTTCATGGTATCAGCCGGAGCATCGGTTACATTCTCATAACGTGTATTCGAAAGTCCCATTTCACCAATGAAGAAATAATCAGACCCTGTCAACGGTTTGATATTCCAATCAACTGTATGCACGCCAAAACTAGATTCGCCATTAGAAAATTGGGCTGTTTGAGGAAGTTCAAAAAATCGTGTTTGATTGTACCTCACAAATCCAAGTTCTTCTTTGATGAACTTCACTCGAGAACCTAGGAGCAACCTGTCTGGAGTAAAGAAGTAATCCGTATGGCGGTTTTTAGTCACCAAAGCTTCCACTGCAATTTCATCAATCACTTCAGGCATCAACAAACTGAAGTCGGTGCGCAAGCCTTGCTGGCGCCATTGATTATCTAGGTAGAAATGTTCGTACTCAATAATGTCGTTGAATACCCGATACATTTCTGGTCTTCGTTGTCCCAGGTCGGAATTACTATTGTACAAAGTGTAAGGAGTCATCTTCACATTCATGTCTCCAATGTGGTAGCGAACTTTCCCTCTTATGAGGCCTTTTGCATAGAGTTCCCTGACAGAAAACCCGATTCCAGCACCCCAAAAACCATCTAAGTCATTGGTGACACGCGTAACCGCCTTGATTTCTGTACTAGCATTTGGACGAATATCAAATCCTAAATCAAAAAGTGCAAAGCCGCTCATTGATCTACGTGCGTTGGTGGTATCAGCTGCCATCGTATCTCCACTGATGATTGTATCATCAATGAGATTCCCTCCGATTTGGTTGTTCTCCAGCACAAACCGTCCCGCACCCGTGAATGTGACTTTGTTTTGTGCATTTAGCAAAGCTGAACTTGCCACAACCAATACCGCTGTGATTACATTTTTCAACATATTAGAAATAGATCTTAAGTTCAATGTTGGTTTCACTTCCACGGATATCATCCGCTTCGAAGTTTTGGTCTTTTTGTTTGAATTGACGATGTCTTATG
>CAZKMC010000264.1:0-257 GCA_964553485.1 uncultured Comamonadaceae bacterium | reverse complement strand
GGCCAGTCTGGGCATTGATACGAACGTCAATTCCACCTCCAAAATGCCATGAATGCTGGTCCAAATAACCCTGAGCTGGCACTGCTGCTCCCGCATAGCTGGATCCCGGAATTTGCGTCCCCGGAATTCCGTATTGATTAAAAATCAACCCTTCCTCAAATTCCACATTGGCCCCAGCTGTCTGGCCGTTATCATCGATATAATAAATATTGTTGGTTTGATCATTGGCCCAAATACGCTCTACCCCTCCAGACAGG
>CAZKMC010000263.1:0-4084 GCA_964553485.1 uncultured Comamonadaceae bacterium | reverse complement strand
GAATAAAACGCCAAACCCCACACATCCCTTACTTGGATATCCTTTGGCGCACGCTGGAATTATTCTTTCAGCTTCAGAATGGAAGAAAATGAAGGATTTTTGCGAGGCAAAAAGCATCAGTCTCATGTTTGGACCTCAGACCTTAATGGAAGGCACAAATGGTGAGCAGCAAGTGTTCATGATCTCAGATCCCGATGAAAACGTTTGGGAGTTCAAATGTTTCAAAGATCCTGGCAACGTGTTCCTTAGCAACGAATAGATCTTTTTCTTTTGGCTACGCCGAGGAACGGTGTGGTTTCTTCTTTTTTGTACTCACTTGAAAGTCAATAAGCCGAAGTGGTCTTAACTTGCGGCATGGACTATTTGCTGCTATTTCTTTTTGGTTTTGTGGCATTCACGGTAAGCACAATTGCCGGTGGAGGAGGAGCTCTTATTCTTGTCCCGCTGGTGGGCTTTTTTGTGAGAGAAGATGCCGTAGCTCCATTGGTGCAAATGGGGAACTTTATTGGAAGGCCCACTCGTATTGCCCTGTTTTGGAAGAATATTAGGTGGGACATCAGCAAAATCTATATCCCGTTTGCTTTTGTAGGTGCTTTTCTTGGTGCTTGGTTGTTTGCCAGCCTTTCAATGAAATGGTTGCAATTAGTTTTGGGAGTATTTCTAGTGTCTACAATTTTCCAATATCGCTTTGGGAAAAAGACCATGTCATTTCAAATGAAGCGGTGGTACTTCGCCCCTTTGGGTTTTGTGGTTAGCTTTTTAAGCTCTTTGATTGGCGCCACTGGTGCTGTGCTCAATCCTTTCTACCTCAATTATGGAGTTACGAAGGAGGACTTAATTGGCACCAAAGCGATTAATTCATTTTTAGTCGCCATGGTTCAGTTACCGACTTATGCTTTTTTTGGAAAACTCTATGGTGAGATGTGGTACATGGGTTTGAGCATTGGCCTTGGGGCTGCCCTCGGTAATTTTGTAGGTAAGAAATGGCTGACCAAAATTTCAGACAAGCGCTTCCTCTCGTATGTGCTCATTTTAATGGTGGTTTCCGGAGTTGTGCTGATTATTAAGGCTTTAAGCGATGTTTTTTAGATGAGTTGTGTCAGATAAATGAAACCAATTGCATCTATAGTCGTAAACGGGTGACGACTTTATTGTCTGTGAATACCTAACATGATTTAAAAATGACTTTTTCTGCACTCATACTTGGCACCCTCACTAGCATTGGAATGTTTACATCCAATCAATTTCCTGTGACCAATGAATATTTTGTTCTTCATGGAATGGTATTCGAGGTTTCTTTAAAAACTGGAGATGAGCACATTGCCGCTGGCAGCCAGGTAATTATTTACCAGGAAGACGAGATCTACGTTGCCTTCAAAACAGATACTTACGGCGAATACCTTTTCAACCTTCCCATTGGACATGCTTATGAAGTTGTGTTTGGCGGCGAAGAATACGTAAATAAGCGTGTTATGATTGATGCGAAGCAATGCACCAAGCCACGAAACGGACATGATTTACAATTGAACATGGGATTATTTAAACCTGTAAAGGGTGCAGATTTAACCGTGTTTGAATCACCAGTGGCGAGATTTGAATATCAGATAGAAAAGCATGATATCCTTCCGGATATGAGCTTCATTTCAAAGGGTCAAAAGGAAATTAATAAAGCCATTAAAAAGATGAGCAAGATTGATCTATCTTCTTCTTCTGACTAAGCAAGTGACTTTTTTACTAGCTGTGAAATAATTTTTCCGTCAGCTTTTCCCGCCATTCGTTGGGTGGCAATTCCCATTACTTTGCCCATATCAGTCATGCCGGATGCTCCGGTTTCAGCAATAATTGCCTCTACCTGAGTTGATATTTCAGCTTCAGTAAGTTGTGACGGCAAGTATGCTTTGATGACTTCAGCCTGTGCTTTTTCTTCTTCGGCTAAATCGGGTCTGTCTTGCTCCACATATATGATTGCAGCGTCAATACGTTGCTTGTATAGCTTATTTAGAATCCTCATGGCAGCAGCGGTATCAACCTCTCCTGTACTACCTTCTTTAGTAGCTTCTAACAACAGTTTTGACTTGATGTCTCTAAGAGCAGCCAGCTTTTCCTTTTCACGGGCTTTCATAGCGTCTTTGATATCTGTGTTGATTTGATCGGAGATTGACATGATAGAAGATTTAGATTGCAAAGATAGGGGATAAGCTCATGGCCTAAAAATGAAAAACCCCTCGTAAAAGGGGTTTTTAAATAGTACGTCGGATGCAGATCAATCTACATTGTCATGCAAAAAAGGATTGTTGTCCCGAAGCTGGACTTTCTTCTCACCGGTAGCATCAGTTTCTTCTGACAAGGTATAGCGAGATACGCTAGATTCAGAAGAGTGACTCACTTTGTCTAGTTGAACATCGCGCCTCTTGTAAGCAGGCTCAGACTCAAGATCAGTAAGTCCACTAGGTGTCTTTAGCTTCAAAGTGAATTCTTTGATACGACTTTCGCGCTCTCTATTGATAGTCTGGAGTTCTTGTCGAGAAGGACGCTCTTCTTTATAAGCACTGGCAGATGACTTGCTAATAGTAAGATCTTTCATTTCAACATCCAAAGGAGTGCTGGGAGTTAGATCATCACTGTCTAAGTCATAATAAACAGGCTCATTTTGTTTCGGCTTCGATTCTTCTTCCGTGCTTATCTCTTTATGATTCAAGATTTCTTCTGTTACCTCTTTTGGATTTAAAGGTTTGAACAAGTCTGGTTGAAAATCCATGATTTCAGCAGTGTCTTCAGCGTTCAAATCCAATTGGTGAAAAATCCTATCTTGACTTGGCGTTTCGATATTTTTAGGAGTTTCTGTCTTTTCTGAAGTGACTTCCTCAGTCTTCAAAAATGGCTCCTCTTCCAGGTCGGCGCTAATGTCAATAAGTCCTTTTGACTCTTCAGGTGTGCTAGTGAAGTCTGTGGGTTTTGAAATCGGATTGGTCACCTCAACGGCCTGCTCATCATTCAACCACTTCTTCACAGTTTGTACTTTCTCCTGAGGCAATCCAGCATCAATAGAATGTGCTTTAAACCCTGTAGCGATTACTGTTACACATAGATCTGCTTCCAATGTCTCATCTGCTCCATATCCCCAAATTACTTCGGCACTCATTCCAGCCATTTCCTGGATGTAATCAGTGATCTCCATGATCTCATCCATCAACACTTCATCATTGCCATAGGTGATGTTCAGCAATACGAAGTTTGCACCTGTAATATCATTGTCGTTCAATAATGGAGATTCTAATGCCTGAGTCACAGCTGCCATTGCTCTTCCCTCACCGCTTGCTTTCCCAGATCCCATAATGGCAACACCGCTGTTGCGCATTACAGTATTTACGTCGTTCATGTCGACATTGATTTCGCCCGTAAGCGTAATTACCTCGGCAATTCCTTTTGCAGCAGTGCAAAGAACTTCATCCGCATGACCAAATGCTTTTTTCAAACTTTGGTTTCCGTAGAGTTCTCTCAATTTATCATTACGTATAACCAACAAAGTGTCAACGGAATCGCGCATTTGTTGCAACCCATCATCCGCTTGTTGAGATCTGCGTTTCCCTTCAAAAATGAACGGCACCGTAACAATTCCAACAGTAAGGATGCCTAGGTCTTTGGCGGCCTTTGCAATTACGGGAGCAGCTCCCGTTCCTGTCCCTCCACCCATTCCGGCGGTTACAAAAACCATGGTTGTGTTGTCAGACAGAAGTTCTTTTATATCATCCAAATTCTCAACTGCGGCATTGCGACCTACTTCAGGAATAGAACCTGCACCTCGTCCTGAGGTTAAAGTAGTTCCTAATTGAATTTTGAAAGGAACCGGACTTTTATCTAAAGCTTGTGCATCCGTGTTACACACAATGAAGTCAACACCTTTGATGCCTTGTTCATACATGTAATTCACTGCATTGCTTCCTCCGCCGCCAACTCCAATGACCTTGATTATTGATGTGTGATCCTTTGGTAAATCAAAGCGCATCATTTCGAAATTTTGTTCGTCCATAGTTCCTGTATTATGCTGGTAAACAGTATGTTGATAATCTATATGTGGGCTGAA
>CAZKMC010000262.1:0-4103 GCA_964553485.1 uncultured Comamonadaceae bacterium | reverse complement strand
CGAAATACTTTTGAGCTTTGACCGGTGTAAACCACGCCAATGCCAAGACAAAGAGTACAGTCAATTTCATATGAGTTGTGTTTGGTAGAATTGAGCTCAATTTAGGCATTCCTGATTTAATCCGAGAATACCCTAATATTTCATCAATGAATCAAGTGCTTCCTGCACTTTATCCGCATTTGGAAGAGCCGTTTCTTCCAGTATACTATTCAATGGAATGGCGGGTGTATCGGCGCTTCCAATTGTTCTGACCGGTGCATCAAGGAATTCAAAACATAATTCCGAAATTTTTCCCGCAAGCGCTTGTGCAAACCCTCTGTCAGTTGGTTCTTCCGTTACCACCAGGCAACGCCCGCATTTTTTGACTGCGCTGTAAATGGCCTCTTCATCAAGCGGGACTAAAGTTCTAAGGTCAATTAACTCAATTTGTTCTGGGAAGGCTTTAGCTGCACTTTGAGCCCAGTAAATTCCCATTCCGTATGCAATAACAGCTATGGTCGGCTTGTCCGTTGCACTTGCTTGCAACACAGTACGGGCTTTTCCAAAAGGAATAATATAGTCTTCGCTTGGTTCAACAGTTTTAGCGTCTTCGGTTCCCTTGATCTTGCTCCAATAAAGCCCCTTGTGTTCTAGCATAACAACAGGGTTTGGATCATAATAAGCCGCCTTCATTAAACCTTTCATGTCCGCACCATTGCTTGGGTAAGCTATTTTGATTCCCCGAATATTAGAAAGTACAGATTCTACACTAGAAGAGTGATATGGACCACCTGAACCATAAGCGCCTATCGGAACCCGAATGACTGTGGACACCGGCCATTTTCCATTAGATAGATAATAGCTTCTGCTGACTTCAGTGAAAAGTTGATTGAGACCTGGCCAGATATAATCTGCAAATTGGACTTCCACTATTGGTTTTAGTCCGGCCGCGCTCATCCCAACTGTGCTTCCGACAATAAATGCTTCCTGGATTGGAGTGTTGAACACGCGTGCATCACCAAATTTTTGAGCAAGTGTAGCGGCTTCTCTGAATACCCCACCAAGTCTTGCACCAACATCTTGTCCGTATAACAATGCTTCCGGATGATTTGCAAGAATTTCCTGTACCGCAAATAAAGCGCAATCAACCATCAATGCCGGCTCTTTGTTAGGGGGTGTGCGTTGGCCTTTTTCTTCAGTAATTGTTGTTGGCGCGAATCGATGGTCCCAAAGATCCTCAGGAGATGGGTCGTCAGAAGCCTTCGCTTTTTCGTAGTCTAATTCTACTTGGGATTTAGCTTCTTCAAAGAGGACTTCTAACTGACTTATTTCGATGCCTAAATCAACGAGTTGTTGCTGAAAAATAGGAAATGGGTCGCGTTTTGAGGCTTCTTCCAAGTCATCGCGATACCATTCTTTTCGAACACCACTGGTATGATGTCCAAGCAATGGAACTCTTGCATGGACCAGAAATGGCCTTCGTTCTTTCCTTACAATTTCAAGTACTTCTTGCATCGCATTGAAACATTCAGGAAAGTCATTTCCTTCAATGCTTCTCACCTCAATTGGCGGGTATGCTTTCGCCATTACAGTGGCATCGGCAAAATGGATTTCATCGGCATGCGCAGAAATGTCCCATTCATTGTCCTGAACTAAAAAGACAATTGGCAGGTTTTTCAAAGCGGCCATGTGCAATGCTTCAGATATTTCTCCCTCTGTCATTGCCGCATCACCAATTGAACAAATGACGACCGGTGCGTCTTCATAATTGGTGTAGGTATCCAACCCTTGCTCTTCACGATATTGCAAGCCCATGGCAATTCCAGCTGAAGGAATTGCCTGCATGCCTGTAGCCGAACTCTGATGAGGGATTTTAGGCATGTCGTCTCTGCGCAAACTTGGGTGACTGTAATAGGTCCTTCCACCAGAAAAAGGGTCGTCCTTCTTGGCCATCAATTGCAGCATAAGGTCAAATGGCTCTAGACCAATTCCCAATAAAATGGAATCGTCGCGGTAATAGGCACTCAAATAATCCTGAGGCTTCAACTGCATTCCTACCGCTAATTGGATAGCTTCATGTCCCCTTGAGGTAGCGTGCACATATTTTGCGGTGAATTTCGCATGGAGTTCATACAAATCTGACAAGGCTCGTGCAGTACACATTAATTTGTATGCGCGTAGTAACTTATCTATGGTGAGCTTATCTGTAGTTTTCAGTTCTGTAGTTTCTGACATCATTCCGAGACGGACATTTTGAACTTGCAAGTTAATAAATGCGCGCAAGCAAGATTGTTCATTTCTACCTTAAGATGATGATAACTTATATTGTTCAATTTGAAGCACTTACCAATTTTGTCCTAAGTTTGCCCAGAGCGCGTGGTTCTGCGTTTCCTGGCGCTCTGTGTAGTTAGTTATATAGTAGTTTACTTTACGTAGAAATTTGGTTAAGAAGAAGAAAGCCCCTTGGGGCTTTCTTCGTTTATTTCAATTTGGTTTTCTCTCCTCCTTTGTCTTAAACCTGTACTTTTGATTCCCTATGAGAATCATTGATTTTTCTAAATATCACGGAACCGGAAATGATTTCATCTTGATTCATGATTCCGAAAACAATCTCGGATTGAGTCCAGAGGTCATTCAGCGTATGTGTAGTAGAAGATTTGGAATTGGCTCTGACGGTCTCATATTGATTCAGTCGTCAAATAAGGCAGACTTTCACATGGAGTTTTATAATCCCGATGCATCTCAATCTTTTTGTGGAAATGGTAGTAGATGTGCTGTGAAATATGCCCATTCACTTAATTTAATTGGTAATTCGTGCACTTTTTCGGCAATTGACGGAATCCATGAAGCTGTTATTGAGGAAGATCAGATTGCAGTTAGAATGGGGGACGTTGATAAAATTGAGTCCATAGGAGAAGACAGCTACTTGCATACAGGCTCTCCTCATTATATACTATGGACCCAAGACCTTGACAATTTTGACCTAATACGGGAAGCTCATAAAATTCGCTACTCGCCCAATTATGCTGCTGAAGGCGTAAATGTGAATGTAGTGGAGAGACAAAGTGGTCAACTCAAAGTCCGCACCTATGAACGCGGGGTAGAAGGCGAAACATTCTCTTGTGGTACCGGGGTTACTGCTGTGGCTTTGGCGGATTATTTTAGACATAATGGCGAGCAACATCGAGAAATAGAAACTAAAGGAGGTGTATTAGTTATCCATTTCGATGCCAGCGGACAGACGTTTACAAACATCAAGATGACAGGGCCGGCAGAATTTGTTTATAAGGGAATCTTTCAATTCGACGTGGATGAAATTGGTGGTTGATAGCGGAGGTTCAAAAACAGACTGGAATCTGATTTCTAGTTCTCAAGATGCAACACCGTTTCATTCAACGGGGCTAAATCCATATTTTCACTCGGATACCGAGTTAGCTGCGATTTTAAAAAATAGTTGGCCAGATAGCTTCAATGCTGATTTAGTTGAAGAGGTGTTTTTTTATGGTGCAGGCCTTTCGGCAAACGGTCAAAAAATGCGGATTAAGAAGATGCTTCAAACTCGATTTGAGAATGCAGCTTTGAATGTGGAGCATGATCTCCTCGGCGCAGCCAGAGCACTTTCCGGAAATCACCCCTGTATCGCATCGATTATGGGAACAGGCTCAAATTCTTGCGCTTATGACGGCATCAATATCATCGCCAACCGCCCATCAATGGGATTCATTCTTGGTGACCAAGGAAGTGGCGCACACATCGGGAAAAGCCTGTTGAGTTATATCTGGAATTTAGAAGTCGACCACCCCATTCGTCAAAATTTTGAAGCTGAGTTTTCTCTGGATTTTGATAGCTGTATCAAACAACTATATAGCGGACCAAAACCAAATCGTTACCTGGCACAGTTTGCGCCTTTTGCACTCAAAAATACCCAGGACAAAGAGGTGAGATCCTTATTGAATAAATCATTCAGTCGTTTTTTCGAGTCTCATGTGATGGCATATCCAGAACATAAAGATTGGGAGATGAATGCTTTGGGTTCTGTGGCAAAGTTCTTTGAAATAATTTGGAGGCCGTTGGCCGAGGAAAGAGGCATACGAGTAAATAAGGTGCTTGCATCACCGATTGAT